>JAADER010000024.1 GCA_013153275.1 Thermoproteota archaeon | reverse complement strand
TTTAATGATTATTGTCGGTATCTCTGGTCTTGTTGTTCCGTATTGCAATGTATCTACGTTATGGTCTACTATTATGCTTGTCATTCCATCACATATTGTTAACCATGCTACATAATCTATATTTTGACTAATTCTCTGTCTAAGTTCTTCAAATGTTTCTCTCATCTTTACATACTTTTCATATTTTTCCTTTATCAATTCTATATTACCTACCCTCCTATATTCATCATTAATTTCTTCTAATAAGTTTGATATATAATCCTCAACTTCTTTCTCATCAACTTCAACTACAATATCATTCCTATCCAACATATTTAATATTTCTAAAATTCTTCTACGTGTTATTCTAGGTAAATCACTAGAAATTAAATCATTAAGACAACCAAGTCTGTACAATATTACCGCAACCTCCTCCTTTCCTCTTCTAACTGTTACAAAAGTATCATTACTTCTCACATGTGCTCCAAGTCCTAGTTTTCTTAATTCTTCGGCAAGGATGAGGCTTATGTCGCGTGATTTAGATAGAGGAGAGCATGTATATATTCTCAGTTCGCAGTTTAGGGATGTGCCGTGTCGAACTTTTTGAAATGCCCATCTAGCATGAATACTACACCTATATTTAATACGTAAGTTCTCAATAATGTTGAGAACTTTCTCAAATAGTTCTCTCACGTTGATTATAGGATAGAGATACTTAAGACTATACTTTCGGAATATTCTTCACATTATGAGACTTGTGTAATCTTCTGTTAAATATTACATATGGAAGAAATGAGTAAAACATAACATCTCTACGATCTACACGTCTATTTTTGCCGATAGTTACCATGTTCACAACATTACTCTTCACGACCTTATGATCCCAAGACCTCACAATCCTCTTCTGAACACTCCTCACAGTCAAGTAACCTCTCCTTGACGATACAACCTTCATCACAAATACTATTGAAATAATTCCTTTAACAGATTATCTCGTGACAGTTCTTCTCAGGTTCATACGTCCTTTCCTCAACATATATCGCAGGTAAGTTCAGTTCCCGTCCCCATTCTTCACAGGTCAGATTGGGTTCTCTTCATCACTGAGTTATCTTATTGATCATAATATTTAAAACTCTTTAACGTATATGCTTTGTCGAACATAGTGCAAGAAGTTAGATTAGCACCTGTATGTTTGTACTTTTTGCCATTTTGTTATCTTGTCTCTAATGTCGTCGTACTCTAGATCATATACTATACATAACATGTCACCATATATGTTAATAGGGCCTCCCTGACAAAGAACCTTTATACACCAACGTCCTTTAAACTCATCATACACGGGGCCTTCTATGATCTGACAGTATCTGAAACGCCTATCTAAGTTTACTCTCCATAGTATAATACGAGCTATCTCCTCAGCCGATCTTCTAGGCCCGAATCCATAACCGAATCCGCCAAAAACGACATGTAAATGTAAATGTAACTTATAAGTATTATCTTTCGTGTTCGTGTGTTGTGTGTCGTTTTTTGTCTTGTTAATATAGTAATGGTGCTTCGTGTATTTTTTGTAGTGCTTTTTCTATGTTTTTTATTGTTGTTTTTCTCATTAGTGTGTTTATTAGCGCTGTTATTAGTAGTGTTATGTCTTTTCTTGTGAGCCATCCCATGTTTCCTATTCTGAAGATCTTTCCTTTTAGTTCGTCCATTCCGTCCGCTATGTCTATCCTGTACTTCATGTATAGTTCTGATTTCAGCTCGCTTACTGTCGTGTTTTCAGGTTTCTCAAATGAGAGTACCGTTACTGATCTTTTCGGTTCGTCTTTGACGTATGGTTTTAGTCCTATCTCCTGCAGTGCGTCTAGTATTACTCTTGCTCTCTCGTGGTGCCATCTTATCCATCTGTCTAGTCCTACTTCGTCACATATGTATTCTAGCGCTTCTTTTAGTGCGTAAAGGACGTTTACTGCTGGTGTGAATGGGGTCTCGTTTCTTTCGAGAAATCTTTTTGATGTCTTTAGATCAAAGTACGTGCTTGGGCATCTTACTTGTCTTAGCTTTCTCTCTGCTTCCACAGTCCTATATGTTATGAATGAGAGACCTGGAGGTGCTCCTAGACATTTCTGGCTGCTTGAGAGAGCTACGTCGATGTGATTTTTCTCGCATGAGAAGTAGTCTCCTCCTAGTCCAGATACTGCATCAACTATCAGTATCGCACCGTAACTGTGCGCAAGCTTTGCAAGATCTGAAAGCTCTCTGAATCTTGTTCCTGGATTAGTCTCATTGAACACCACTGTCACAATGTCAAGCTCTCTCACCTTGTTCTCCTCTAGAAACTTTCTGACGTAGCTTACCGAGGGTACATCACCGTAAGAGGTCTTCAGCACATATATGTTATCGGTGACCCTTGCTGCTTGTTCCATGAATCTTCTACCGAACGTCCCATAGACTATTGAGAGCACTCTATCTCCAGACCTTATAAAGTTCATCACCGCTGCCTCTACTGCTCCTGTGCCGCTTGCCGTCAGTATATGTACGTCCCCAGATGTGTCGAAGACTTCTCTGAGAAGCTCAGTCGTCTTTCTGAAGATTGTTCTGAAATCTGGTGATCTATGTCCTATATGTCTTGTGAGTGCTCTTCTTGCGCGAGGTATGAGACTGCTTGGTCCGGGAACAAGTAGTAGAGGATCTTCTTGAGCTACTATATTCACTCTAGTCTCGACGTATAATACCTTTAAAGTATTATTACGTTAATTATCATCGAGGTGCTGAGAGCCTTAGAAATTGAAAGTCCGCACGGGACGCAGAGGCTCGAGCTATCCAGACTCACAATCCTGAACGGAGAGCCATGCACAGGAAAGAGCACGATACTCAGAATAATAGAGAGAACGTTCAAGAACATAGATAAGCTTGGACCAGGCATAGCCAGGCCAGGAAGAAAGATAAGTATCAAGATGACTGTAGAGCTTCCACAGGACTCTGCGAGGAACCTCATAAGAAGGTTACAGAGGAGCTGGAACATAGACCTATCAGACTGGGATAGAAGAGTAATAATATCAACATCAACGGAAAGATCGAGATACGAGTACGTGCTTAAGATCAGCATGATAAACGAGCCTATACTTCACGTGATAATGAGAGATAACGTGACCGCTGTCAGGAGACCTGTAGATATAGAGCTCAAGAGCAGTCCTGAGACGGTGAGAGATCTAGTAAGGTCGATAAGGGAGCTTCCTCAGGCACACATGTTCTCGACATATGAGGAGGAGATATGTCTGATGAGTGATCTCATAGAGCTGATAGTAGAGTCTCTGAGAAGCGTGAGAGTATATAGTGTAGGACCATATGTTGACTATCCTACCTGTATAGATGTTAAGGATCTTGCAGAAACTATGGACAGCACATATGTGGGAGCTCATGGCGAGAGAACGTTGCTCGTGCTCTCAAGAGTGTTCGCTGACGGTAGAGCATGGTCAAGTCTAGCAAGGCTTCTCTCGTATCTCGAGAAGATAGGTCTATCAAGAGTGAGATGCGGTCTCGTTGAGGGAAAATTAACATTAACATATGTGCTTGATGGAGAGCTTATGATATGTCCAGAATTATCATGTACGTTGAGGAGCCTCATAGCCTACTACGTTCAGATACTTGCGGCAGAGAGAGGATCTATCATACTGATAGACAACTTTGATTACTGTATGACTGAGAGTGCTTGCAGAGCCTTGATCATGCTCCTGAAGAGCACGAGCAAGAACGTTCAGCTGATAGCTGAGGTCCATGACAGTAAGCTTGCAGAGCTGTTACAGAGAGAGGGAGGCTTCGCGTCTATCGATGTGCCGAGGGACATGGTGCACTGTATAAAGTACCTTAGGTAGAGTGGTACTGGGGCTCGGTATGGTGCGTGCCGTTGGTGTGGACCCGGGAACGTACAGCATGGACTTGTTCGGGTTTGATGATGAGACTGGAGAGGTGTTTCTGGACGTTTCAATTCCTAGAGAGGAGGTCACGAGAGACCCAGAGATAGTCCTAAAGCACTTGAGAGACACGAACGCCGACGTGATAGTAGGCCCATCAGGATATGGAGTTCCACTTAAGAGAGCGAGAGAGACTACAGACGAAGAACTTTCATATGCTACATTCATTACAGAGAAAGATTATGAGAGAAACCTCAGAATTGTAGGATTGCGAAAGCTCATGAAAATGATGAGAGATTCCAACCTCAACATATGGTTCTGTCCTGGAGTTATACATCTCAGCACAGTTCCAAGGTATAGGAAGCTTAACAAGATAGATATGGGAACAGCAGACAAGATATTTAGCGTGGTAGCCGCTATGAGAGACGAGTATGATAGAGGGATAGAGCCAAAAGATATGAATATTATACTCATAGAGGTAGGGTTCGCATATAACGCCGTGATAGGGGTGAAAAATGGTAAGATAGTAGACGGAGTGGGAGGAACATACTCAACAATAGGCTACCTAGGCTCAGGAGCTCTAGATGCAGAGCTTGCATATGCTATAGCCAACTCTCTAGAAGACTTTTCAAAGATAGTTCTCTTCAAAGGAGGAGTAGCATACCTAGTCTTTGAGAACCCGTTTGAACACTCTGTAGAGGAGTTTGTGAGAGAACTTGAGAAGAATGAGGACGCATATATGGCATTTATCGAAGGAATCCTGAAAGATGTTTCGAGGATCCTGGTGTCAGTAGATGAGCCTCGTCGAGTGTATCTCAGCGGCAGGTTCACTAGAGTTGAAAGATTTAGAAGAGATCTAGAGGACGGGCTCAGCAACATGTTGAGAAGATTCAACATTAATGCAGAGATAAGTCTCATAAAGAGGCATGGAAGAAATGTTAAAGAGGCTGCAGAGGGGGCTGCAGTCATAGCTAATGGTATTGGAGGAGGAAAGTACAGAAAGTTAATAGAGAGCTTAGAGCTGTGGAAGAGTAGTGGCACAATATTTGACTATATCGTAGATAGGGACCTGAGGGGGCGCGTGATGGAGAGATTTAGGAACGTGCCGTTATGAGTATCACTTGCTTGCTATGACCTTCAGGTGGTAGTATATCTCTTTTGCGAATCTTGCTGGTGTGAAGTAGTAGCTTGTTCTTACTGCTCTTCTTCTCATCTTCACTAGCTCGTCATCGTCCATCTGTAGTAGATGTAGCATGTACTCGAGGAGCTGTCTATCGTTCTCGTATGCAAAGCCATCTTTTCCATGTGTCACGAGCTCTGCGAGCCCGCTGTCTCTAGGTATGACTGGTATAGCTCCCTGGCTCATTGCTTCTACGGGAGCCATGCCGAAGTGCTCGCCGATTCTGAGATGCGCGTAGACTCTAGCATGACGGTAGTAGCTTATCATCTCCTCGTCCTTGAGTGCTCGAGATATCACTGTGACGTCCTTGGTCTCCTCTGCTAGTCTCATTATCTCCTTATAGTAGTCCATGTACCTTATGTCAGGTATCCCAATGATCACAAGCTCAGCTTCAGGTATCTTAGGCTTAATATGTTCTCTAAACATCTTTATCAGTGTGTCGAGTCTCTTATGAGGTACGAATCTGCCGACACTGAGTATCGTCTTCCCACGCTTCTCCGTGAGGTCAGGCTCGTTCTCGAAGTATGCCCAGCTCACTGCTGGGTACACAACATCAGCATCTATACCATAATGCCTATATAGTGCGTCAAGGGTGTAGTGAGAGTTCACGAACCTCGAATCTACATACTTGTAGTACTCATTGTACACGTTAGGGAACCTATACATTTCGAAGAACTTCAGCAGATTAGTCTCTGTAAGCTCCTCTTCAAAGGGATAATGTATATATATTGCTGTCTTGAAGCCAGGTTTAACAGTTTTAAGTAGTAACGCGTGGACCGGCTCCTGAATCATTATCAGGGCAATATCTGGAGTCTCGTCGTGAAGTATCTCGTCATATGTTATGAGGAGGTCTATAATCTTGCTCGTGACCGGACACTTGCTGTATAGCTCCATCTTTTTAAAGAAGTAGAACTTTATCTTCTTATGATCGGGAAAAAGCTCAGGATTCTTGTCACGTGTTGCAACAACGATCTCACACTCTGGACAGTACTCCACAAGCTCGTAGAGGAGTATTCGCGTGAGGTTCTCACTGCCTCCAACAAGGTCGAGATGTGGATGAACTACGAGCAGCTTCATTAGACATATCTAATCTTAAAACAGTTTTAAGGCCTTCCTAGAAAGTAATATCTGCTGAGTGGTCATGAATATTAGGAGAAGAGGATTGAGCGAGATACTTGCGGCAGCTCTGCTAGCTCTCATAGCGGCAATATTCGGGTTCATAATATTCTACTACGCCGTAAACATATATTCAGCTACTCTCAGAGCAACGACACGAGTGCACTGTGACTTCACGATCGTCGACGTCGCGATCAACACGACGTCTCAGTATGTGGAGCTTATACCTCTCATATATGTTACAAGCAGAGTGCCCTGTAATATAAGTGAGGAGTATGTAGTAATAAATGGGTCGGTAATGAAGGATGCGACCATGCTCGTAGATACCGTGAAGCCGTACAATGTGACAGCGCTACCACCGCTCGTGCTCTCGCCATCGATCTATGATAAGGGGAGAACCGTTGAGGTTGTGGTTGTGTCGAGTGATGGAATTATTAAGAGGTTCATAGTTAAAGGAAGATAGCTCTAGCCTAGATCATCATACCGATCTCTCTTAGTCTTTTTTGAACTAGATCTAGTAGTCGACATAGAGTGTTCAGGTACTCTCTGTTCTCGAAGCTCATGCCGGACCTTTCAACCTCTAATCTAAGATCCGTTCCAGTCGACATCACTGGATCTAGGCCCAGACCTGCGACAAGCGTGAGGACATCCAAAATAAGCGGTCTAGCCTCGTTCCCAGCCTCTTCCTCCATTATCTTGTAAGCTATATACATCTTGAGAGCATACTCGTCGACCTTAAGCTCATTTGAGACTGCCGAGAGAGGTCTTGTAGACAGTTCTCTAAGCATGTGCTTAAACGAGCCGTATCTTAACCTCACCCTGGAATCTATGTACTCCACGGCCAGGTCAACATACTTGGGATATACTCTGAGGACGTCATCTATATTGTCGTACAGCTCTACGGCAGACTTATATGCTATTGATGCAAGCTCCACCATAACGTCAGGAGCATAACCTGACCTTGCGAGATCTCTAAAGATGTCCCCAGCCTCCTCATAGAGGGCTGGACTGTTCTCAAGTATGGCCCTGCAGATCCTGCTCATTGCAGTACAAGACTTCTCTTTGAGTTCTAGTAGACTCCTATGCTCCTCTGAGATGCCTACCTTACTTCTACGAACCTCGTCACTACACATTGTAAAATACTTCTCAGCTTCATCCACCATCCCGTGAGTAAAATAGTAGTTTCCAAGAACCTCCAACGCATCAGCCATGCTGAGGACAGAGTTTACATATGCCTCCAATATGGTAGAGGAACACCTCTTAAACAGCGTACTAGACTCTGCATAGAGCCTAGAGGCATCCCTAAGATACTTCTCCTCAAGATCATGCCTCTCCTCCTCGTGAAGCCTCTCAGCCTCATTCTTGAGTTTCTCAGCCTCAGCAACCTTAGAGAAGGCCTCTACAAAGAGGCTCCTGTCCTCAACTCCAGCTCTCCTGTACTGCTCGGCAGCAGTCTTAAACCTTCTTGAAGCTTCATCAAACTTCCCAGCTGCGTAAAGTAGAGTGCCAACTTGCTCATTTATCTGAGCCATCAGCGTTAGGGGAACATTCCCCATATTTTCAGGAACGGAAGAGTCTATCCTGTCTGCAAAATCTGTAAGATTCGAATCTATCAGAAACTGTAGAAGCCTAGAGATCTCTCCTGGACCTAAGCCACGTATCACGTTCTCGATAACGTTTCCTGTAACTGTAGAGTATTCTCTCAGTATTGTCGAGAGCTTCTCGTCAGGTAGCTCTAACATGCATCTGTCGTTCTCGCATCTAAATAGCTCGGGATAGCATGATTTTGAGACCTCTACACTACTTACATTACCTAGAGCTCTGCATTTTAGGAGGAGAGATAGAAGGAAGGCTATATTATCTAGATTCCATCCACATCTCTCAGCTATCTTTTCAGGAGTAACCATCTAGAACACTTCTCACACTTTCTCTCCACGGCCAAGCCTCCTATAGATCTCTCTTATCCTCTCGATCTCCTCCTGAATAAGGCCTAGATGAAACTTCAGCTCCGGAATCTCATACTTCTCGGCTATCTCGTAGCCATACTTTATGAGAGGCTCAGCTTCTCTAAGCTCCTTCTCTTTCACGAGATTCCAGAGAGAGTAGACTACGCACTCCACAATCTTCTCCTTGAACTCTAGAGCCTTCTCCTTATTTCCACTCTGAAGAGCCTGCTGGTAGAGTCTCTCCCATCTGTCACATCTAGTCATCTCCCACACCCCTAGCTAGCATGCGAGACTTGTTGAGATTTAAATTTCTCTTTAAGCATTTTCAACCTCCTACGCTCAATTATAGCCCTAATCTTCCTAACAAGAGGAACAAAACTCCTATCGAGACCGTACTCTCTAGCCTCCCTCAGAATCTCTTTCAATTCCTGCCAGACCTTCTTAAGATCCTCAACCTCAGCCCTCCTCTCAAGATCCCTCAACCTCACTATGATGTCCCTAGCCTTATTCAGAATCTCATCCTGCGACAACGAGACACCTCCACTACCAGCACCCTCAGACATCGCAGAACTGAGACTACAAAAGGGATTTAAAAGAATTGCACCCCAACAAAAGGAATAACAAACAACACCTGACACATAGATATGGTGGGCCCGCCGGGATTCGAACCCGGGACCACCCGCTCTCTCATGTACGGACGCCCGTCATCGTAAGGCGGGCATCCTAACCGCTAGACTACGGGCCCTC
>JAADER010000056.1 GCA_013153275.1 Thermoproteota archaeon | reverse complement strand
TGTTGCTGCTACTAGTGGTTTTCCTCCTATTGGTAGTAATGTTACTAGTGCTACCACTGTTAGGAGTGTTGCTATTATTATCGTTGCTAGTGTTGTCTTGCCGAGTGTATTGAGCCTAGGCACGTTTATTCTTTCTAAGATATGGATTTATAAGTGTCACCTCTCTGATTCAGAGTATCTCTTGAAGGTTGTAGAAATGTTATATTTTTCAACAATGCTAGTCTTAGCAGTGTGTTAGAGATGCTGACCTACTATGGATCTCTCATAAGCGTTCCACGTTCTCGAGAGCCCCGCTACTTTACATCCTCTCGATCGTTCTTATAATGCTTGTGAGATCGTTCACATCTTATTAATAGGGTCTTGTTCCTGATCTAGGGGAAGCTTCTTTAACCCCTTCTAGTAGATTCCTGTGAAGATTGAGGGGCCGTAGTCTAGCCTGGTAGGATGCTCGGCTCGGGCCCGAGTGATCCCGGGTTCAAATCCCGGCGGCCCCATCATCTGCTCCTATCCCCACTCTGCCTGTCTAACAAAGGAGGAGATAACCTTGAGAAGCTCGTTTACCCTATGCACTAGGTCGTTGATATCTCTTGGAGCCTTATCTTCAATTCTTCTCATGGACTCCATGAGCTCCTCCGACCTCTCTGAGAGGAAGATGCAGCTCAGCGGTCCATATGCCTGTTCCTTTATGGCTTGTGGTAGCAGCTGTCCTGTCACTCTTATCGCATCTATCACGTTGTCTAGAGACATACGTGGATTCATTCCGGACAGTGCAAGCTTTGCTGCTGTTATCGCTGCCTCAGAGAGCACTATGTTCCTCTCTATACAGGGTATCTCTACAGAGCCAAGCACGGGATCACAGGGTAGTCCTAGGAGGCTCCGCATAGCGAGCACAGCCGCCTTCTCAGCGATCTTAGCATTGTAGTCGCTTAGCACGTACGCGTATGCTGCTGCAGCCATCCCAAGTGCTACTCCTATCTCTGCTTGACATCCATGAAGAGATCCCGAGGTTGATGCTCTATTAGCAGCAACGGCATTAACTATTCCAGCAACAACCAGTCCACGCTCCACCTCTTCTAGAGCCGTTCTGTTTCTCCCCAACATGTCATATAGTGTACAGAGGACAGCTGGAAGTATTCCTGCTGATCCTGCTGTAGGCGTGCTCAGTATGATTCTCGACGACAGTACTCTAAGCATCGTTATGAAAGCATAGAACATTACGTTTCTAATTCCTCTCAAGTTAGATGCAACATTCATGAGTTCTCTCCTCACAGAATCTATATCATCTACAGATATCGTGAGAACGTAGAATACCTCTCTCACACGTTCGTTAACGCTCTTAAGAACGTCGTAACACCTCGACTCTGATCTAATAACTATATCCACATACCTCCGCAGCAGCTCCCTCACGAGGTCCTGCTTGAGCAGTCTCTCCTCGAGCCTAAGTATATACTCATGCAATGTCGCGCACTCGCTCTCGGCGTTCTTTACTATTCTGTTGAATGAAGTGTAGAGTCTCTGTCTCTCATCTACCAGCGCAGACAGCTCATCAGGATTTTTCCCGAAGTACCGGGACGCGGAATCACAGAGCTCGCTTAAAAGAGCGCCAAAAGACACATAAAGCCAGAGAGGTATACCTCTCCTCGACTCAAGCTCAGGATCAAAGATCACGCTTGAGACAGCATCAAGAGCCGTGACGCCTCGAAGATACTTCTCAAGAACCTCGTCCCAGAAGCTCAGCTCTACCGTCCCTCCTCCGAGAGAGAAGGACTCTAGAATAGTGTCTCCATACCGGCTCACAAAACAGAGCTTGAAGGCTGCACCCTCAAGGTCTCTAGGTTCAGGTGTCTGAACGTAGATCACACGTGGCTCCAGCTTGTCAGGATCCTTGCGAGAGCTCTCCAATATCTCTCTCGATAGAGAGACCTCATCATCAAAATATACGCCTCGAAACCCGGCAACTATTGCACCAAAGGTCCTGTGGCCACGATAGGGGAGATCACCCTTCTCTCGACCAACAATCTCGACATGATGGACTGCAGAGTCGGAGAGGAGACCAGTCTCAATGAGACGATGTACAAGGAAACTTGTGATGAATGGCGCAGTAGTATGAGAGCTAGAGGGACCAACTATGGGCTTGAGAGCCTGAAATATCGACACATGCTTTACCATGCGTGACAGCGACATTAGCTCTCGAGATATGTTAGAAAGAGATATAAACGTTATCACACAGTTAAAGAACAAATATTAAATAGATTATATTAACAATAGCTCGAGAACTTAGAAGAAATATCAGATAAACTTCATAGATAGGAACATATAAACTAGAAACGTCACGACCACAGCCAACGCAAACATGTATAAGGTCACTGCCACAGCATGTCTGGTCCCTACCTCTCTGCATATTGCTACCATGGTTGGGATGCAGGGCATGTAGAGCATCGTGAACATGGTGAACGCGAGAAGCTGAGGGACAGAGAGACCTTTCAATCCTATTAACTGAAGGACAGCTATTATGTTCTCCTTAGCTATCATTCCAGCTATAGTAGACAGACCAAGCTTCCAGACAACAGAGTGAGGAACATCATAGAGATAGTGAAAGAGAACGCCAACGATCTGACCTAGCTGCGCAGCGAGACTTCTAGAGACATCAGAGACATATCCAGCAGGGCCATAGTGTAGAAGCATCCATATTATGAAGCATGATATAAATATTACGGTTCCCGCCTTCTCAAGAAAGTGCTTGGTAGTACTCCACGAGATCCACCATACTACTCTAAGCTTTGGAGCATGAATAGGAGGAATCTCTAACAACAATTCTGGGCTCTCACGTATTTTAAACATTCTCCGCAACATTAGAGATGTCAGTAGACATAGGGTAACTCCCATACCAATAACTAACGATACGGATAGAAAGAGCGTTACAGGATCGAGATTTGCAAGAACGGTGAGCATGTAGAGGAGCACTAGGAGCCTTGCCTGGCATGGTACGAGAGGTACCGAGAGAGCTATCTGTTTTCTCTCGAAGTACTCTATAGCAGTTCTTGATGCAAGAACTGCTGGGACATTACATCCGAAGCCTATCATTATGGGATATATAGACCGCCCTGAGAGACCAAACTTAGACATTAGAGAGTGTAGTGCAACTGCCATCCTAGCTCCTAAACCAGAATCCTCAAATATAGCTAATATCACCGCCATTGTGAAGACCAAGGGTGCAAGTGAGAGTACAGCTCCCATGCTTTTTACTATTCCACCCACAAGATTGCCGAGATAGTAGTAGTGTATAATATTGCTCAGATAGCTCGCAAGATAGTCAAATGCTGTGGATAAAATGCCCGATATAGAGAACTTCTCTACACTCTCTGCTAGAGTTCTGAATCCAGCTATGTAGAGTATAACATTTGCTGGAAATCCCATATTTATTATCAAGGCAGAACATATTATGAGGGAAAGCATCAATAAGGACACTAGAGGTCCCAGAATCGGTCTCATGAACACCTTATCGATCTTGCTTAACATTGTGAGGTGAGCTACATCTGCTCTGACTACGTTCCCCTCGAGGACCTGTTGGACGACTCTTCTTCTTGCGTCCAGTATGTCATCTTCAGGATACCTACCTCGTGCTTTCCTGTAGCTCTCTCTGAAGCTAGTTATCTCGCTGTAACAGTTCTGGTCTACCTCCTCCAGGATCCTTAGAAACTCCTCATCGCCCTCTATAAGCTTTATAGTGACCCAACGTGCGTCTACATCTATTTTCAGATAGTTCTTGACTATTTCTCCACACTTACGAAATCGTGATATGGTCTCCTCTAGCTCACCATAATTGATAAGTAGCTTGTGTTGATGCTTGTTTTTGTATGTTTTTATGATGGTCTCGAGAAGGTCTTGAAGGCCCTCTCCTGTGTATGCTGAGAGAGGTATTACAGGGACTCCAAGTCTCTTGCTTATTCCCTCTGCGTTTATATGTATTCCGTATCTGTGTGCTATATCGTACTTCGTTAGTGCCACTATGACGCTATCTTTCAATTCTAGGATCTCCACCGCGAGCAGAAGAGACCTCTCTATAGAGAGAGTATCGACAAGCACGACATAGACGTCCGCTTTTTCCCTAAGTATGTACTCTCTCGCAACTCTCTCCTCGACAGTAGATGGGGTTAGGGAATATATTCCAGGTATGTCTACTAGCTCTATCACGTAGTCTTTATATCTTATCTTTCCAGTCTTTATCTCAACCGTGGTCCCAGCCCAGTTGCTGACTCTGGAGGTCTTCCCAGACAGGACGTTGAATAGCGATGACTTCCCAACGTTCGGCTGTCCTACCAGCACTACTCTTATGGTCTTCAAAGCTTTTCTACTACTCATCACGAGCACCTTTTTAAATTCCTCACACGGTTCTACTAGTAAGCAGAGATGGAGATCAATTTAAGATCTATCCTAACGAGTAGCGGCAGAAAGAACTGCGAGGAGAACGTGCTCCAGGACTACCTGTCAACGATATATAGACTAGAGAGCGTGTACGGGGTCGCTAAGACGAGCAAGATAGCTGAAGAACTGAACGTGACTCCTGCAACTGTGACGAAGATGGTTAGAAAGCTCGAGAAGGTAGGACTAGTAAGATACGACAAGTACAGAGGAACAAACCTCACAGAGTCAGGAAAAAAGATAGCTGTGAAAGTCGTGTGGAAGCACCGTGTCTGCGAGTGCTTTCTGAGAAGCTTCCTTAACATGGACATGTATAAGGTACACATATATGCACACGCGATGGAGCACCTCCCTGACGAGGTCATACTGAAGATATACGACATCGCTGGGAGACCACTCTACTGTCCTCACGGGAACCCGATAGCGACCCTCGAGGTATGTGCTCGCAGAGGAGAGATACTTGCCAAATGTGCATCACCAGGAGCTCGTTACAGAGTTGTGAGGATACTTGGAGAGTTCTCGAGGACGCTGAAGATATTCCAGAGATATGGCATAGATGTAAGCAAGATAATAAGGGTAATCGAGGTCAGAAACGGTAGAATAGTAACCTCAACAGAGACTAGGAGCAACATAGAGCTGACAAGAGAGCAAGCAGAATTGATAGAGGTTGAGGTAGCGTAGAACTAAAAATTAGACCTGTCTTAATCTAACTAGCGATACAGCTTGCGCAGAGTAGCGTACCTTTCTCAGCTAGCACCAGGAACAAGAGCAAGAATAATAGACATACAGGCAGGATACGGACTAAGAAGGCGACTCATAAGTCTCGGACTCGCTCCAGGTCAGGAGATAACAGTGCTTCAGTCTGTAGGTCGCGTGCTCATAGTATCGACAGGATCGACGACAGTGGCCTTATGCAGAGGAATGGCACAGAAGATCCTTGTAGAGGTGCTATAGGTTCTCAAATATGAACAGGTCTCTAGGAAGCCTAGGCCTCCTAACAGCACTACAATACCTATCTCTAACCTTTTCCCTAACCTTTCTATTAATATCTAAGACAAGTGAGAAGTTTTTCACAACATCACTAGAGAAGAACAGTAGAAATCTCCTACATCTATCCTTCTGAATTCTACCCCTCTTTACTCTAAGCAATGAGAGGAGTATATCTACCACGTCGACTATTGACGTATAATCTTCGGTAACTACATTCACGGTAGAGCTATAGAGCAGGTGTGGCGAGGTCGTGTTCACACTTATGGAGGCATTGGCTTCCGTACAGGCCTCGGAGTCAACTATCGAGTCTCCAATATATATCACGTTGCTGTTCTCTTTAAGCAACTTAACTATCCTAGCTTTAAACTTGGACCCAGCTATACCTACCTGTTCTATCATCCTCAGTTTAAGATACTCTCTCAAGTCTCTGTTACCTATCTTCTCTATGAACGTATCTACGGAGTTGAGTGGAAGCTTATCCTGTACCACGTTTTTAGCAATCTCGCATATCCTGTATACTATGCCCGCCACCTCTGACCTTGAAGCTATGCTCTCAAGTGTCCTCAACACATTTTCCTCATATGTTCCATCTATCTTTGTGTTACATGTTGAGAAGACGTTCTCCAGATTGAGACCCAGCAGTGATGCAACATTGTTAGCAAAGACATAGTATGAGGACGTAGTGACGACTATGCCAAACATCTTTGAGAGATCTCTTGCAAGTCTAATGAATTCTTCATGAACAACTAGCTCTGCAGTCTCTTTAGCGAGCTCTGCAACATCTTCTGTGGATAGTCCATGAGCATATGCTACTAGGAGAGAGAAGAATGGAGTTGTACCAGTCTGATATCTTCCTCCTCTACTGAGCCTCTCCTTTATCCATCGATAATCATCATATGTGTCGAACGTCTGTACAAGTCTTAGAGCAGCTGAGCCACATCTCTCTGCGAGGCTCTTAGCGAAATCTGTGCCCGGTGGTGTAAGTACTCCTTCTAGGTCTAGTACAATACTTATGTTCATTTCCTATTTATCTTATACTCTGTACCTCCAATATTTAAAAGACATTCTCGAGCGCAGTCAATTCCTATCTTCACACACTCGTCAAGATCGAGTCTCCTCGCGAGCCCTATCAGGAATCCTCCGGCAAAGGCGTCTCCGGCTCCTGTAGCATCGACTATGTTATCTATCCTTGGAGCAGGATACTCGTGACAGGATCCATCTCGGACATATATCCTAACCCCCCTCTCGCCCATCGTTGCAACGATCATGCTTATCGGATACCTGTCAAAGACTGCTTCAGGATACCCATACATCAGATCTATCTCGTCAAGCCTTGCAAAGAGAACATCGACGTTCTTAAGAAGCTCATCTATATAGGGTCTATACTTCTCGTTCCTGTAGAGAGAGCAGTAGAGAGAGCCTAACATCAGAGACCTAATGTTAGAGTCCACAATCTCAAATGCAAGTATCTGAGCGTTGAGAGGCTCTACACCTCTGCTACAGGCAAACGTTGACGTGTGAAGTACGTCTACATACATGTCTTCTAGAGGATATACTAAATCTCTCGACAACATGTCGTTCGCACCTGGATACACTAGGATTCTCCTGCAGCCCCTTCTGCTGGAGAGTATCAGCGTCTTTCCTGTATCTGCTCCCGTCATGACATAGCCTATGTACTTCATGTTGAAGTTCCTCAGCTTGCTTATCACCCACTCACCATCTGGGTCGTCCCCTACGACACCATGTATAAGTATGTTAGCTCTAGGATCTACCTGTTTCATAGCGTATAGGGTATTCACTACTGATCCTCCAACTCTCTCGTGAGGCTCATACATGGATAGGAGCTTTCTAAACTCCTCCACCGACACTGTATGCTCGACATCCTCTACAGGGTCCTCCGTTATCACTATGTGATCCTTGTTTACTGCAGCTATTCCAAGTATCGTGAGCCTCATCTTGCCGTCACCGCTATTCCTGTTATGCTATCTATCTTTAGCTTATATATTCCAGGGATCCTTCCTTCACTACACATTCTCACTATCTCGTCTACGGAGAAGTTCTTGAGGAAACTGAAATATGGGTCTCTTGGAAATATTTCCTCTACAAATATCTTAACTATCCTTTTCATGTCCTCTAGATTTTCTAAATGTTCTAAAATCCCTTCTACAAGCACTGTTACTATCTCGTTAACATTCTCCATAGACGTTAAATAGCATGCGTGAGGATTTCTACATATTATCTGTATCTTACGGCCAGCCTTAGCAAAGAGGAAGTGTGGAGACCCCTCGTAAAATATGTGAGCAACAGGTATCAGATATGGCCTATAATGATCGCAAAGTCCTAAGACCCCTCTCCACGATCTCCTCAGAACATCAAGACACTCCGCCCGGTCCAGATACCTCATACCTTCACACATATTAAGGATTCTAAAATATATGTAAGACGGTGATGAGGAGTTGCCCTACAGATCGATGAAGATGCGCTCGGTTACCTGAAGATCTCAGATATAACGACCCTACATAGTCTCAGAACGTTTTCGCTGCATCTCTCAGAGAGTGACTCGACCTCAAGTATCAGTGGAATCTGAGGACAGTAACTTCTGAAGGAGTCCATAACTCTCTTCCAGTCTATACACCCCATCAGTGGTGGCATGTGTCTATCCTGTGTACCATCGTTATCGTGTACATGTGTCGCTATTATATACTTTCCAAACTTCCTAACAGTCTCTGCTATATCTATCTTGTTCACGTTAGCATGGCCAGTATCTAGACAGATACCGAACCCTTCAACACCTTCCTCGCATATTATCTTCACTATGTCCTCGACTCTCGATCCAAATGTCTGTTCAAGTCTGTTCTCTAGCGCTATCTTTACGCTGAGATCTCGAATATGTCTCTCAAGCTTTCTCATTACGAGTCTCGTACAGCTCTCTAGTGATGCTATGTAATCTATGTATCTCTCTCCGTCTATCGGTCCTCTATATGGTACGTGCATTACTAGTACTGGACACTCTATCTTGTGACATAGCTCGACATATCTTAACAGTCTAGCAATGCCCTCCTCTCTTTTATCAGGGTCTGTAAGCATCTCATCAATGTCCCCGTAAGGCGCGTGGACCTGGGCTACCTCTATGTTAAGATCCTTTCTGAGTCTGTTGATGATGTTTGCTATGTCTCCTATAGTCATGCAGTCTCTTTCCATTCTTCTGATATGTGTCGCACATATCTCCACTATACTGAATAATGATGATATCCTACATACAGCATCGTCGAGCCTCAGATGCTTGAATATTCTAGTATCTATACCAACCTTAAACATTTATGTCATTCTAAGCCTGCTCAAGGTATTAATGGTTTACATGATCTCAAATTGTCTAGAGAGACCAGACCGAAAGTATCCTCATAAATCTCTCAAGCATAGATATATTGTGAAAGTTCAGCTCATCGAGAGCAGCGAGATAAGCAAGATGCTTAGAGAGAATGGAAACCATGACTACCGTATTGAGACAGGTGAGGACGAGCTTTATGTCAGGATAGGAGTAGACAGACTCTGGGTCACATCTAAGAAAATGAATAACAAGGTCATAGTGCTTAGAACATGTCTCAGAAATGTGGCATATGCTAATCTGCCAGCAATAGTTAGGAGGATTCTTGTAGAGTTTGAAGATAAAGGAGAGACTAGTTTGGATATACTTCCTCACTTGCTTACCTGAGCCTGAGATAGCTTCTTATCGATCTCTGCTATTATCTCGTCCAGCGACTTTCCTGTCGTATCTATTCCAAGTCTCTTAGCTATCTCGAGAATCTTCTCCTTATCATTCATCGACTCTCTCTTAGGGCTCTCTGTTACTGTCTTCTCTTCCTCTTCCTCGACCAGCCCTTTAGTTCCTCTCTTGAACTCGTGTATTGCTTGTCCTATCGCTCTTGCTAGGCTCGGTAGCTTACTTGGACCCCATATGAGCAGTATGGCTAT
>JAADER010000030.1 GCA_013153275.1 Thermoproteota archaeon | reverse complement strand
TCAAAGACGAATTAACAGTAAAGAGACAGACAAAGTTTGACGACATTCCAGTAGACGTAAGCATGTCCTACGAAGGAGAGAGAATAAGGAAGCAGGACATGTACGTAGAGTTCGGAGGAGTGAAAGCACCTCACAAGTTCGAGCTGTTCCGAGTAGTCCCAGAGGAGAATGTAGAAGATGGAAAGATAGTTCTCGTAGGTCCTGATCTTAACGAATTTCCAGAAGGAGCGGCTCACCAGCCTCTGGGAGTCATAATAGAGGCCGCGGGAAAGGAGCTTAGACCAGAGGCTGAGGGAGTGTTCGAGAGAAAGCTACACTACTACATGAACTGGATACAGGGAATAATGCATACAGGAAGCCGTGATGACATCTGGATAAGAGTCAGCAAGAAGGCTGTGAAGGCGGGTCTGAGGTTCGAGCATATAGGTAAAGTGATAATGAGACTATATAAGGCAGATTTTCCCATAATAGAGAAGATACAGATAACATTTATCACGGATCCGCAGGAAGTTGAGAAGGCGCATGCAGAGGCTGTGAAGATATATAGGGCAAGAGACGAGAGAGTGATGGGTATAAGAGAGGAGGATGTCGATGTCTTCTATGGCTGTGTGCTATGCCAGTCATTCGCTCCCACACATGTCTGTGTGATAACTCCAGAGAGACCCGCCAACTGTGGAGCAATAACATGGATAGACGCTAAAGTCGCGTCAATGCTCGACCCTAAGGGACCAATATTCCCGATAGAGAAGGGTCCCTGTATAGATCCCATAGGAGGAGAGTACGAGGGTGTGAACGAGGTGGTGAAAGTGAAGTCTCAGGGAACCGTCACATCTGTGAAGCTACACAGCGTGTTTGAGAATCCTCACACATCTTGCGGATGCTTCGAAGCTATAGTCTTCTACATACCTGAGGTAGATGGCTTCGGCATAGTTAGCAGAAAGTACACCGGTAACACGCCGATCGGGCTGAACTTCATACAGATTGCGAACATGATAAGTGGAGGAAAACAGGTGAGCGGTTTCGTTGGAATAGGACTCCTATACCTGAGGAGCAGGAAGTTCCTACAGAAGGAGGGAGGATGGAACAGGGTAGTATGGATGGACTCGTTTACTAAGGAGAGAGCTAGGGAGTGGTTGCCCAAGGACATAGTTGAGAAGATACCTACAGAAAAAGAGGTCCAGACGGTGGATCAGCTGAAGGAGTTTCTAGTAAAGGTTGGTCATCCAATAACTAAACTGTGGGCAGAGGCTGGAATAGAGGTCGCGGCCGCACCCACAGCCGAGGCTCAAGCTGTCGCCGAAGTGAAACCCGCAGCTGAAGCTAAGGCTGAGGTGAAGATGGAGGCTAAGCCAGCTGCTGAGGCCAAGCCGGAGACCCCACCTCCGCCACCTCCTAAACCTGCCGAGGCTAAACCTGAGGCTCCCGCACCAGCACCGAAGCCCGTCGAAGCCAAGCCAGAGGCTAAGCCGGAAGCTGCTCCAGCCGTGCCCTTTATGACTGTCAGTCCCGAGGAGGCTGCTAAGTATGGTCTTCCTGTGCTTCCGTTTCCGATATCGATAACTTTACAGAATGTGAGAGTGAAGATCAGCAAAGTAATTATAAAGAAGGGAGATACCATAGAGAGAAGGTGATAACTTGTGGTAGAGAAGAAGGTAAAAGTTAATCCATTAACATTTCTTAACCTGTACTCTCTTCTGAGCTTCATAACAGGTGAGGATCTGACGAACGTAAGAGAGATAGAGCTGAGAGATGTTGAGGTCGAGATAGACAAGCTCGAGATCGTTATAAGACCTGTAAGACTGGTGAGACCACAGCCTAAGCCTAAGGTCGAAGAGAAGCCTAGAGAGGAGGCCAAGGTCGAGGCTAAGCCGGAGGCCGTAAGCATAGAGGTCAAGCCGACCGTAGAGGAGAAGAGAGAGCTACCAAAGATAGAAGTCGAGCTCGTCCCCATAGGCCTACCCCCAGCACCAGAGATAGAGCTTGTAGAGCTTCCTCAACCGAAGGTATCCTGGAAAGGCAAGATAAACACCGTCAAGGTAGGTGCAACACGAGAGGAGGGAGGTACAAGAGAGGTCGTCTACATACTTGGAGGTCAGAAGGCACCACAGCTCTATGCTGGACCCCACGAGTTTCATAAGCCTGTGATGACGATGGACGTGTTCGACATGAAGATTCCGCTACCGAGAGCTGTGAAGATGATGGTTGGAGAGGATGTCCTAGATAATCCGCCAGAGTGGGCTAAGAGATGTGTAGAGAAGTTTGGAGCCGATATGATAAGCCTACACTTGATTAGTACGGACCCAAAGATCAAGGACACACCGCCTAAAGAGGCTGTGAAAGTAGTAGAGGAGGTCCTTCAGGCAGTCAAGGTGCCACTGTTCATAGGAGGGTCAGGAAATCCTAAAAAAGATACTGAGCTATTCAAAGAGATCTCAGAGAGATTCGCTGGTGAGAGACTCCTACTTAGTCCGGTGACGCTCGACATGAAGCTCGACGAGGTCATTCCAGCAATAAAGAAGGGTGGACACGCCGTCGTAGCGTCAGTAACAATGAACATCGACCAGGCAAGACAGCTCACCAGGAAGCTCCTAACATGGTTAACACCTAACGATATCGCTATAGACCTATATGCGGCAGGTATCGGATACGGCTGGGAGTACGCATTCTCAGCGATGGAGAGAGCAAGGTTGGCAGCATTTTCAGGAGACACGGAGCTCCAGTACCCTGCAATCGGTGCGGCATCGAACGCGTGGGGTGCACGTGAGGCGTGGATGAAGATGGACCCCTTCTGGGGACCTAGAGAAATCAGAGGACCACTATGGGAGATCATTACAGCACTCTCACTGGTAATGATAGGGATAGATCTCATACTCTCACTACACCCCTTAACCGTTAAGGTTGTGAAGGACGTGTGCGAGAGACTGAGCTGTGTAGCTCCCTCCAAAGATGATGTAGATGATTACAGGAGCTGGCTATCTAAGCCCATAACGGTCGAGGTCTAAGCGATGCCTCGTATAACTAAGCTGACTCCCATACAGATATATCGTCTGCTGCCTAAGACCAACTGTAAGGCCTGTGGCGAAGAGAGCTGCATGGCGTTCGCAATAAAGCTACTTAATCTTCAGACAAGTATAGAGAAGTGTAAGCCTCTCATCGAGAATCCAAAGTACAGGAAGAACTATGAGGAGCTGAAAAAACTCCTGAGACCAGCCATAAGAGAGATAGTCATAGGAAGAGACGAGAAGTCCGTAAAGATAGGAGGAGAATATGTCATGCATAGGCATGAGCTAACATTTATGAGAAAAACAGTCATAGCAGTAACAATAGAAGACACAATGAAACAAGAAACAATAGACTCCAGACTTGACCTAGTGAAGAAGTTCAGATTTGAGTACCTTGACAAGGTGCTCACTCTCGACGCTGTAGCAGTGAAGTACTCGTCAGGCGACCCTGAGAGGTTCGTAAAAGTATTCGAGTATGTTAGATCAAGAATAAACAAGCCTCTTGTAGTGGTGTCACTTCACCCAAAAGTGTATGAGAAGCTTGGCGACCTGCTCAAGGAGGAGAGGCCACTAATATATGCGGCAACTAGAGAGAACTGGCACATAATATCTGACTATGCTAAGAAGTTTGACTGTCCATTGACTGTCCTCCATGAGGGAGATCCGAAGTATCTAATATCTCTGGCAAATGCTATACGTAAACGTGGAATAGAAGACATATGTATAGACCCGGGAGCAATGCCACGATGCCTAGGATATGCAGTCAAGACAGCGACAACTTTCAGATGGCTAGCATGTAACGAGGACTGCGAGCTCGTAGGCTATCCAATTGTGACGTCGACAGTTCCAATATGGATGAGTGACCTCGAGTACAATATGAAGCTCATACTTGAGGCTTGTCTAGCATCGGTACTGATAATACGATATGCGAGTCTACTCATAATGTACAGTCCAGAAGCAGTAACGTACCTACCGGTGACAGTACTGAGAGAGAACTATTATAGTGATCCTAGAAGACCAACGACAATACAGCCAGGTCTAAAAGAGATAGGAAGGCCTAACGAGCTCTCGCCCGTGCTGGTGACCTGTAATTACGCCTTGACATACAGCATAGTCACATCAGACCTGGAGAAAGGTAAAGTGGACGCCTACCTGCTAGTCATAGACACAGAAGGCTATGCCGTAGACGTGTCTGTCGCAGCTGACAAGTTCAGACCTGAGAAGATAGCTGAGCTCATAAAGGAGACAGGAATAGAAGGTAAGGTGAAACATAGGTACCTCGTGATTCCGGGAAAGGCAGCAAAGCTTGCTGGAAGCATAGAGGAAGCTACAGGATGGAAGGTCATAGTAGGCCCTGTCGACTCCTCCGACCTACCTAACTTCATAGAGAAGCAGTGGAAGAAGCTGGTAGAGGGCCTACAGAGCGGTAGCTAACATCTCGTAGTCATCATAGGTTCACCAAGTGAGAATGTTTTAATGCTTAGAAGACAGTTATCTATGTGAGTGTCAAGTGTACAGCCTCTATAGGAATAGACTCGTCCCTAGAAGTGAAGATATGTCTAGACGATGCTCTCAAACATGTTCTTGCCGTGCTCGATCTGAAGGTAAGCGATAAGGGTGTTAATCTGGAGAAGGTTCTTGAGGAGCTTAGGAACATTATTAAGCAGTGCTGTGGTGAGGAATTTAACTTAGTTAAACTTAACTCCAAGCCTGGCCTCGTCAAGGTGATCATAGCAACAGAGGAGGGGATGGACAAGTCCATATTAGATACGTCAGTCAAGCTTCTAGAGGATAAGCTCAAAAAATGTGAGCTAGGTAACAAGATTAATGAAATATTATCAAAATACTGTGAGAAGAAGCAGACTTCTAGAACTAGAGGTAGCAGAAGAAAAAGCTCATAAGACACCTAGATTCATATAGTCTAGGAAAGGATGGGCTACAGTATAGAGATAGACGAGAGGACAAGGGAGGCTATACGAGAGATTCTCTCTTCAATGACTAATCCTGTGAAGATAGTTCTATATAGGGACAAGTTCTGTGAGTGGACTGACATAAACTGGTGTGAGATCACTAAGCAGGTGGTCTCCGAGATAGCTAAGCTCTCTCCTGATAGTAAGATAATTTTTGAAGAGAAGAAGCTGAGCGAGAACGCAGAGCTTCTGAAGCTTCTTGAGCCTACAATAACGTCACGTGTGAAGGTTCCTGTAGTATGTATAGGCGATAACTGTGAGATCATCTATCTTGGAGCTCCTGTCGGCGAGGAGATCAGAACATTTCTAGACTCCATAATTCTCGCATCTACTCGAAAGACGAACCTCAGTCCAAGAACTCGTGAGGAGCTTAAGAACATCATTAAGCAGCTTCCTAGAAGACTATACATCGTCACTCTAGTAACGCAGGCCTGTCCATACTGCCCCTACGCTGCATCTCTAGCAAATAGCTTTGCAGTGGAGGGGGAAGGAAAGATAGTATCGATAGTATATGACGCTTCTCTAGATCCTGAGCTCGCCGAGGAGTATGGAATAACCATGGTCCCAGCCATAATAATGGGTCTAGAAGGATTCAAAGGAAGGCTCGAGTTCATAGGAATCCCAAGCGAGGCCGATCTTCTCGAGAGGATAATCGAGCATGTTAAGATGGGTAGGTGAGGTAAACAGAAGATGACGCGATATAGGATACTCCTAATAACAGGAAATGTCCACAAGAAGAGAGAGGTCGAGATAATACTGTCAGACTATGAGTCGATGTTCGAGGTCGAGATGGAGCCTAACATAAGGAAAGTAGAGGTACAGGCTGACGACATATATGACATAGCGAGACAGGCCATGTTAGATATCTCGAGAATAGTGAAACCTAGAAAGGACACATACCTGGTACTCGAGGATGATGGACTATACATAGAGGCTCTAGGAGGGTTTCCAGGACCATACTCAGAGTACGTGTACAGGACACTAGGCCTAGAGGGAATACTTAAGATAATGAGCGGAATCGAGAATAGGTCTGCGGTATTTAGAGCGGCTCTAGGCGTTCTAACTCCTTCAGGAAAGGTCGAGGTAGTTCAGGGGTCCTGTAGGGGAAGGATAGCGGATTCAAAAAGAGGGAAGGGAGGATTCGGGTATGATCCAATATTTGTACCCCTAGGATATGACATAACGTTTGCAGAGATGGGTATAGAAGAGAAATGTAAGATATCACATAGAGCAAGAGCATTCAGAACGCTGGCTGACCTCATAGTCAGTGGCGTCTTAAAGTGATATAGAAAGCGACAAGCAGAGCCAGAAGTCCAGCAGCTATTCCAGCTGCGACTCCCAGACTTATGTTTCCTATGAGCATGCTTCGACTAGCCTCGCTATCCGATATAACTGCACATTTGCTGAAGAATACTCCTTTAGAACTATATGTTAACTTTATGTTCGTTGTTACCGTAAACACATACATCTCATAGCTCCCTATTTTCAAGTCTCTAAGTAGTGTGAGACCATCACAGTACAGGAAACGTACGTCTCTGGGTGTTATTACTAATATGTTTTTAAGAGTTGTCAGACCGTATACCATTATTGTACATCTTGGACCTGACGACGAGCAGTAGACTATGGATGTTGCTGATACTGCTGGTCGAGACTGTACCGGTCCTATCATTATTGTATGAACCTCTATAGTATAGATCCTATGTCCCTCATATGATGTCGAGCTCGTTTTCACTGTATAGTCTCTGAACTTCCACTTACACTCATATTCTCGACTTGCATTACCTATAGGAAGGCAGTTGAGTTCTCTCAGATAGTTCTCCGGTATAGTTTTCTCGCAGTGTATGTTGATCGTTAGAGTACTTGAAGATACGCTTCTGATATCTGTTATCTTGCAGTTGAACGTTGATATGTTCTTTAAAATGTTTGTCATGATGTACAGAGGATTACTGTTGGCACTATATGCGTATGCTATCGCCATAGCTACGGCTATCAGTGCTAGACATGTTAATGTTATCCTCATTATTTCTACTCTGTTCATTATGGTTCAGGTATCTCTATGTTTGAAGGTATTAATTTTTCTCTCTTAAGGTTTCTCAGAAACTTGACTATATGTAGTCTTACTAGCTTTGATCCGCACCTGAAGCAGTATGGTTTTCCATCTATTATGGCGTAGATCTTCGTTGATCCACATACTACACATCTAGTTTTTTCCTCACTCATCACTGTTTATCTAGATTTAAGATTTAATAGTAGTTACGTTAGGTATTTTAGGGTCTTTAAACATTATCTAGTCGCCGTTGCGCGATGAGAGCACATGGTGAGGAGACTCTTAGGATATTGCCAGAGAGGATACTCAACCTGTTAGAGGCTAGAGGCTTCTCTAAGCTTACTCCCGTACAGGAGAAGGCTATCCCCCAGGTCGTGAGAGGAGTTAATGTTCTCATAGTTGCACCAACAGGAAGCGGGAAGACAGAGGCCGCGTTTCTTCCAGCTCTTGCTCGTCTTCTAGAATTGAAGGAGAGGGAAGGTCTCTCTCCCGGAATATATGTGCTCTACATTTCCCCCCTCAGAGCTCTCAATAGGGATCTTCTGGAGAGGCTAAGATGGTGGTGCACTAACCTTGATCTGAAGATAGATGTGAGGCATGGAGACACAGATACGAGAGACAGAGTACGACAAAGTAGAGATCCACCACACATCCTCATAACGACACCAGAGACTCTTCAAGCAATCCTCATGGGAAGAAGACTGAGAGAACATCTGAAGAAGCTCAGGATAGTCATAGTGGACGAGATACATGAGCTCGTAGAGGACAAACGTGGAGTACAGCTAGTCGTCACTCTAGAGAGACTTAGGAGGCTTGTTGGAGATAGCATTCAGGTAATAGGACTCTCAGCAACGGTAGGTGACCCTGAGACCGTTGCCAGGTTCCTTGTGAGAGTTGGAGAGGAGTATAGTATTGTACAGTTCTCACATATAAGAGAGATGGTTCTAGACGTAGTCTACCCAACACCGAACGAGGAGGACGTCAAGATAGCCGAGAAGATCTATGCGACCCCAGATGTCGCGTGTAAGCTCAGAGCGATAAGAGACATAGTTGAGAAGGAAGGACCAGCAATAATATTCGTGAACACCCGGTCAATGGCTGAGAACCTGGCAGCGAGATTTCACGCATGGCTAGGACCGGACTATCCCATATCTGTACATCATGGATCACTATCAAAGACCGTTAGAGAGGGCATAGAGAGACTGCTCAGAGAAGGTAAGTTGAAAGCCGTGATAGCGACATCCAGCCTAGAGCTAGGAATAGACATAGGGCACATAAACATCGTAATACAATACACAAGCCCTCATCAAGTCACAAGACTAGTGCAGAGAGTTGGAAGAAGTGGCCACAGGCTAGATAAAGTACCTAAAGGAATAATAATAGTACACGACATATATGATGCACTGGAGTCAGTAGTCATAGTTGATAAGGCTCGAAGAGGATACCTAGAGCCTGTAAAGATACCTGAAAAACCATATGATGTAATATGTAACCAAGTAGTTGCTTGCATACTCACAAAGAATAAGTGGAGCATAGATGAGCTCTATAACCTTCTAAGAAGCACGTACCCCTACAGAAATCTAGACAAGGAAGAGCTTCTGAAGGTAGTAGAGTACATGAGTGAAGATCTAAACCCACCTTTGATATACTATAGAAAGGAAACTGCGACGATAGAGAAACCTATCCGTCGAAGATCAAGAATAGAACTATACCGATACTTCACGAATAACCTCTCCATGATCCCAGAGGAGAAGCAGTACTATGTTATTAACAGGTTAACAGGTGAGATAATCGGCGTTCTTGATGAGGCTTTTGTAGCTGAATATGCGCAGCCTGGTCTTAAATTCGTGTTTAGAGGTAAAGTATGGATAATAAATCTAGTTACTAAAGGTAAGATCATAGTTGAAGAGGCTAGAGACCCTATAGGTGCTATACCGGCATGGATAGGTGAGGAGATACCTGTACCATACGATATAGCTCAAGATGTTGCTAGACTACTCAAGATGATAGAGGATCTCTGGAAGGTCTATAGGAGCCTCAGAGACGTGGTGGAGATCTTGTACGAGAGATTGAACGTTAGGAGAGAAACGATAGAGAAGATAGTTAGAAAGGTAGTGCAACATTTAGAGTCCGGCAAGCCTCTTCCAACGAGCAGGAGAGTGATCATAGAGAATCTGAGCGGAATAAACATAATTCACGTCATGTTAGGAACTCTTGGAAACAAGACTCTCTCCAAGATCCTTTCAGAACATCTCTCCTCCAGGATAGGTGTGTCTCTCAGAGAGTATGCCGACCCATACGCTATAGCCGTAGAGTCCGACCCACCGCTAGACCCCGAGAAGATAAAGGAGGCTCTAGTACAGCTCTCTGAGCTATCAAGAGAGGAGCTTGAAGAGCTTATAGCAAGAACAATGATTAAATCTGGAGCATTTAAGAGGAGATTTATACATGTCGCAAGAAGATTTAACGCAATACCTAAGGATGCTGATCCAAGTAGCATATCGATATCAACACTCATAGAGGCATTCAAGGGCACGCCAATAATAGAGGAGGCTGCCAAAGAGTACATGAGCAAGGACGTTGACATAGAGGCTGTGATGACCTTCCTTGAGAAAGTAAGAAGCGGAGAGATAGAGATAGTGACGTTCACGAGTCAGGAACCATCACCACTAACTAGAGAGGTCCTCGAGAGAATAAGTGGAAAGTTCGAGCTATCTGGACCTGAAAGCCAGAGAATGATGCTCAAGCTAACGTTCAGGTCGAGACTAATGAGCGAGACCATAGCTCTGATATGTCTAGACTGTCTCAGCTACAGGATCCGTACAGTGAGAGAGCTACTAGGAGAAGAATTAAAATGTAGTAACTGTGGATCAACAAACATAGGGATCCTCAAGATAACAGAAGAGAAGGCAGCAAAGATAGTTGAAGATCTTCGAAAAAGATCAAGGAGACAGGAGATAGCACATATAAGAAGTATGTTAGAGAAGACACGTGACCTGTTGAGAAAACATGGAGTAAAAACCGTGCTGGCCCTATGCACTAAGATACCGATAGAGGAGATAGACAACGTTCTAGAGAACATTAAGGAGATAGAGAACCTCGATAACATAATAGAGACGTTATTCAACATAGAGAGGGACTACATTCGAAAGAGATTCTTCAAGTAACGTAGATAGGTACATGAAGACTCTATCGAGGACCTTTAACTCACATTCGAGACCCTTGTCACCAATATACTTCTTACACCACCTCTCTAACATGATCCTCAGCTTATCAGGAACCATTCTTTCAATCTTACCATCCCTATATATCGCCACTGGAGGCACGTCAACATTAACAAGACCATAGACATGACTGTAAGATCCAACACACTTACCTGAGTATACTAACGTTCCTATACTAGTCTTAACGTGGTCCCCCATAATTGATCCAAGCTTTATAAGTCTGCTCTTCACTCCAAGATACTTTACTCTTCCCTTGGTATTCTTCAGATTCGAAAAGACAGTACCTGCACCAACATTGACGAAGCGTCCAAGATAGGAGTCACCTACATATCCACTATGTTCAACATGTGAGTATACGTCAACTATAGTGTTCTTAACTTCGCATCCTATAACGGAACCCGGATAGAGCACGCATCCATCTCTCAATCGTGTGTTGTCCTGAATCTTGCATAGAAAGAGTACACATGACTTAGGTATGCTTACGTGAGATCCTATATCAGCATCTATAATTATTCTATTATCACTTATTTTTAACTTTTTACATATCTCTCTTATCATTAGAACATTATTCTCCACAATATCTAGTATAGATCTAACGTTCTCTATATCAGAGGCACCGTACTTAAATGGAAGATATGTCAGATTTTTTATCTCTGATACATCTATATCCTTTGTTCTTAGAAGACGATTCATATCAATATTTATAGAATTTGAATAAGATATTACCAAAGTATCATATCTAGATAGAATATCGGTAAGTCCTCTTATGTCTCTGTCCCCTATGTACATTACTTTGACATTTTTGTCGAGAGCTCTCTCTATGATAAATGTCTTGTATATACTTCTCCAGTCAACTGCGAGGCTGTTTCTGACAATGTTTAATATATCTGCAAGATATCCAGTAGATATGTACATGTTGAGAAGAACATGTTCAAAGAGTCTGAGACCACCATATATCAGATTCTGCACGGGCGTCGTTAACGATAGAGGATAGAAAGCTGTAGCATGATCGTACCGCTCGACAGATAATACTAGATCTACCTTCATGAGAGAACATATTTAAAAGACCTACTTAACCTATATGGAGACAACATGTACGTTCCAAAGACCTTAATGATAGGTAGATGCTGGAGATGCGGAAAGAGAATATACAGGTTCGACGAGTACTATAGATGCCCAAAATGTGGTGCACTATACTGCCCAACATGTTATAGAAAGACCTTCGGAAAATGCCCGGCAGACCAGACTCCTCTAGAGATGAGGTAAGAAGGAGAACCTCGAGATGTCTTCCATCGTTGCTAAAGGTCTCATAGCGATCACCAGGGATCACGGAGTCAGATCATTAAGCATAGTCTACGGTAAGAACCTGTTCACTATTCAGGACATAGCTGGGACACAGTATGTGGCACTGGTCAAGCAGGGATATACAAGAGTTCTTGAAAATGTTGAGAAATATGTCATACTTCTCAGAGCCTTCATATCTATAATGAACATAGTGTCAGATATGACACAGTCAAGATATTACACGTTTCTAGGAGAGTTTAAGTACAATTTTAGAAAAAAGAGACTGAGATACGAACCATATGTTGACTTGATGAAGAAGGCTACAGTGAGAATATCCACAAGAACTGTGAATATAAGTTCAGGAGAGATCTCTAAGAAACTAAAGAAATCAAAATCAGGATACACGCCCGAACTCATTATAGAGACGTTCGAGGAGATTCTTAGATCAATGACAGATAATGAGGTCCGATAAAGATCTACTTCGTAGAGTTACGGGAAAATTAAGACAGAGAGGATACGAGAACATTCTTATAATTAGGACAAGGGTAGGATATATAGTGACGGGATCTCGAGATGCTGACGCCTGTGTCGTATATCTTGTAGAGGAGCCGGATAAGGAGGCTCTAGATATTATCAACAACGTTGTGAGCTTTTTAGGAATAGACAAGATATATGAGGTTGAGCAATCGTTGTTTGATGTATCTCTAAGAAGGGTGAGACCATCATATAGTGAGAGACCCGAGATAGCTGAACGTTGTAGAAAGTTCATGAGAATTCTATCCTCGATAAGTGAGGGACAGTGGTTTGATCATATAAGGTCTAGAGAGAAGCTTCGAGGGAGAGCGACAGTCGAGCTAATAAGGGTGATAAGAGCTCTCGAGGAGCTTAATGCTGTGGAGCCAGTATGGAGAAAGTGGGGCACCGGTCAACAACATACTCTCAAGATTAGGAGAAGATTAAGCAGAAGTGAGCTTCTCTACTACTTGCTCAAACTTTTGAACATTGCACAGGAGCTAGAGAGATGATGAGGGACATCATTTCTGAAGGGATGAGGATGGTTGGGGGTTCTGACATATGGTCAGACTTGGCCACTCCGCTCATCTATCGCCAAGGGCGTGTACTCATCACCTAAGCTTGAAATATCTACACGAATCACCGAGTAGCTTCTTAAGATCCTCCGCATTCTCTATAGGTCTCCTTGCTATCACTGTTCTGAGTTTATCCTCGCTCATTCCGGGGATCTTCTTAAGAAGTTTGACGGGCGCCCTATTTATATCTACGGGATATGGTACGCCTATGACTGATCTAGGCAGATGATCTACGACTATTATATCTATCCAACGTTCAAGCTCGAGCTTCTCTGGAACGTATACTATGAGCGGGTAAGACCCTACCTGTCTACAGTATGTTCCTTCTCTATCATGAATCTCAGTGAAAAGGTTCTTCAGAATTGATCCTCTTGGAAGAATTCTCTGAAGGTTCTCGATATCGAACACGTGGCGGACCCAGTATCTGAAGGACTCTATATACTTTCTATGTCTTCTCAAGTTTCTGTATACAGTGTCTCTATGAGCCCACAATGGTGTCCCGGGAAATACTGCTGCAAGTCTTATGTTCACTCTACGAACTTTTATATTGTTTTCAAGAAGTTTTTTAAGAAAGTCTCTATTAAGATCATAGGTCTCCTTAGTCTCTCCTGGAAGTCCTAGAACAAAGTTTATTCCCGGAAGCAGGTGAGGCATACCATTCCATCCACGTACATCTCCTAGCTTGCTCACTATCTTCACAGCCTCATACGCCTCTTCTGGACTCACCTTCAGATTATTTATCTTGACCACTCTTGGATCTGCAGTCTCTACACCCATCGCCGCTACATCTCCGGGAGTGTGATACATCATTATTATCTTCAGACACTCTATGCTCTCTATAGGCCAGTGATATATCGTTCCCGGATTAACATTGTCTATGTGGAGGACCTCTAGTCCTCTGGCTACGCTTCTGATACCGTGAAATAGTCTCTCAATGATGTCAGGTCTCGGTCTCGGGAACTCAAGTTTTCCAACATCTTTAGAGAAGTATGTTAATATATCTGCCTGTCTACCTATTCTGAAATTTTTCACACCAGCTCTACACAGAGCCTCCACTTCTCTGACAACTCCTCTAACGTCTCTCATTAATGGTACTCCTCTTCTGACAGTGATGCAGAAGCTGCAGCCTCCTGTAACATATCTCGGACATGATCTGTAGGTCTCTATCTCGGCTATAAGATTCTTACCGTAACATGGATGCTGAACAACTATTCTCGAGCCCTTAACAGCAAATATGTTTATTAAGCTATCATCCTCATGTATCTCCGAAGGATCGATCTTACCCATATCTAGAGAGGACCGGAGAAGATCATATATTACCAGATCAGGATCGCCAGATATCACGAGGTCATAATATCTCCTGAAAATTGAAGGATCGACCGCGATGTCGCCTCCCTCAGATATGTAGCCGAACCGTGCAACAGGGCCGCAGAGTATTCTAAGTCTTGATCTAGCTAGGTTACTTATTCTAACTATCTCCTCGAAGGTTATAGGAGAGTACTTCAAGTATTTTCCTGGAGTAGTTACTCCAGCTATCACTATCATGATCTTCCACTCGTCTCTCAGTATTGTGAGGTCTCTTCTCAAGTCGTCTATAGTGACGTATCTGACCTCTATCGAGCTATCTACGCTCCATATCGCTCCGGCAATATATCTCGGGTAGACGTCTATGTATGGTGGTACTCCTAGACCTGCTGGCTCATCACTGTATCCATCAACTAGCAGTATCTTCACAAGCCTTTACATTAGTACTATCTCGCGAGAAGTTATAAAACCTACGTCAGTTCCCCGAAAATGTCCTCACCTTCTCAGCGACGGGATTGCTCATCACTAGGTATGTCTACGAAAAGCTTTTTTAAGAAAGTTCTCCTAGTCCTCTTCAACATGGTGCTGCTTGACGTGCTTGCAAATGCGATGGTGATGCTTAAGAATGCGGAGGCTAGAGGACATAAGCAGGTAACTATCTGGCCCATATCTAAGCTTGTAGGTAACGTTCTCAGAGTGATGCAGAGGTATGGATATATTGGAGAGATAGAGTACATAGATGATGGGAGAGGAGGAAAGTTCATAGTGCACATGCTCGGAAAGATAAACGACTGTGGAGTTATCAAGCCCAGGTTCCCAGTCAAGTATCGAGACATAAGTAGATGGGAGGAGAAGTACCTGCCATCGAGAGATGTAGGAATCCTCATAATATCGACCTCTAGAGGAGTCATGAGTCACATAGAGGCGAAACAGAACAAGGTAGGAGGAGTACTTCTAGCGTACGTATATTAGTAACTACCCTCCTCTCACAACCTCGGACAGTCCCTCTCCCAGCAGTAAAAATCCTAATGTTGCGATAAATATCATCAGTCCTGGAAAGAACGTTGTCCACCACACTCCATGTACTATGTCACCTCTAGACAACGAGAGATCTACACCCCAGTCTGGCTGTGTTGGTGGCAGTCCAACTCCCAGAAAGCTGAGTCCAGCCTCCGTTATTATTGCGTCAGCGAAGTTTAGTGCAAGAACCGGTACTGCGACTGGTACGACGTTTGGTGCGACATAGTATCTCAATGTGGTCATCAATGGTGCTCCAGCTGCTCTAGCCGCTTCTACGTAAAGTTGTTCTTTTACTGTCAATGTTGTTCCTCTCACGACTCTGAAGTAGGTTGGTATGTATATTACTGCTAGTGATAGTGCAACATTTATGAGTCCCGCTCCTAGAACGAACGATATTATCATTGCTAGTATTATTCCTGGAAAAGCATACATGCTATCCATTAGGAAGGTCAGAACTCTATCCAGAACTCCACCTACGTATCCTGACAGTAAGCCTAGAGGTACTCCCACGGCTGCTGCTATTGCGACAGCTAAGAGAGCAACCATGAGGCTATTCCTAGCACCATATACGAGTCTTGCCCACACGTCCTGACCGAGGAAGTTCGTTCCTAGTGGATGGCTTGGATTTACGAAGGGAGGTATATATGGTTGAGCTACCTCTGCTGTAGGATCGTAAGGTGTCAAGTATGGTGCTAAAATAGCAAGCATGACTAGTGCGATTATTATTGCAAGTCCCGTTATCACCAGTGCATTAGGTCTGAATCTTCTGAAGAATCTCAGTCTGAGTAGGAGGTCAAGTATGTTCATGGTCTCACCGTCAGTATCTTACTCTAGGATCTATTAAGGAGTATATTATGTCCACAACAGTGTTCACTATCACTACAATGAAAGCGTAGATCACTATTGCTGCCTGTACAGCATTGTAGTCTCTCGCCAGTATGGACTCTACAAGAAACGTCCCAAGACCGGGCCATCCGAATGTTGACTCTGTCAGCACAGCTCCGCCTAGGAGGAGAGCTATCTGTAGTCCTGCAATTATTATGAATGGTATTATAGCGTTACGTAGACCATAGTTTATGAGTATCCTCTTCTCAGGTATCCCTCTAGCACGAGCGGCACGTACATAGTCCGATGTTAACGCTTCTATCATTGCCTGTCTCAACGTACGTGACATGACTCCAGATATCACGAATCCAAGCGTGACTGCTGGAAGCACGAGATGTTCTAGAGCGTTTATGAACACCGGCCAGTTCCCCTCTATCAGTGCATCTATAGTTAGTAGGCCAGTTATAGGATGAACAGGGTGTAGAATCAGGATCTCGGGATCTATTCTCCCACTAGTAGGAAACCATTTCAAATAGACTCCGAATATCAGCTGAAGTATTAGTCCAAGCCAGAAGACCGGTATCGCATATGTTGCAACAGTATACAGTCTCGCAAACTTGTCAAATATCTTGAACTTGGACGAGAGCAGGGCAACGACCAGAGCCAGCAGTATAGCTATTATCGAGGAGTATAGAGTGAGCTCAACAGTAGCAGCTACTCTAGGCCATATAAGCTCGCTCACAGGTACTCTCCAACGATACGATATTCCAAAATGTCCCGTGAACGCATCTATCAGGAAGTCAATATATTGAAGCCATAGAGGCTTATCTAGCCCTAGCTCATGTTCCACCTCCTTAACGAAGGCTGGGTTCGCCTTTGGTCCAAGTATCACTGTGACAGGGTTTCCTGGAAGTACTCTCAATATGATAAATGTGATCGTTAAAAGTATTATCACTAGAAGTGGAGCGGTTGCTACTCTAGTTATCACGTAACGTGCGAGAGACATAATATTGAAGAATGATAGTAAACAAAATATAAATATTTAGAGGAATGTTTTTGATCTTTAACGATTACCCCTTGTATAGGCTGTAGAACCAGAGCACTCCTGAGGGATCCAGATACACTCCCTTGACATCCTTTCTAGCAACTAGAACGTACTCATATATAGGTATCCACAGTGGTATCACAGGTACGTCCTTGGCCATTATCTCCTGAACCTCACGATAGAGCTCTATCCTCTTCTTGAGGTCTGGGGTCCTTATAGCCTCGTCTAGGAGCTTGTCTACTAGAGTGTTATTGTAGTCTGTTGTAGTCTTATCATATCCGCTGTGTAGGAAGAACATCAGGTAGTCGCTTGGTCCAAGGTAGTCGGGATACCATCCTAGGAGGAATATGTCGAACTTTCTTGCTTTAGCACTGTCCTGTATGAACGTTCCCCACTCCTCTCCTATGACCTTCACGTTTATCATGCCTGACGCCTCTAGTGCGCTCTTTATGGCTTGTGCAACATATGCCTCTAGTGGACCATAGTGATCTGTCGTATATCCTAACACTAGAGTCAGCTTGTGAGTCCGACTGTATCCTGCCTCTGTTAGTAGCTTGTCAGCGATCTCTATCGCCTTCTTAGTGTTGTTCAGGACATATATCTTGAACACAGGTACGTAGAAGAGTTTGAGAACTGGTGTGACCATGCTGTAGAGCGGCTTTGCGTATCCGTGGAATATGTCGTTTATTATTTTCGGAAGAGCGAGATTATATATCAGGTATGCGAGTGCTCTACGTACTCGTACGTCTCTGACCTTCTCTGTAGCTATGACTAGATACCTTATGAAGGGTGGGAATCCCTTATATACGACCAGGTTCGGGTTCTTCTCAAGCGAGACCAGGTCCTGTATAGGTATGTGCCTATATGCTATATCTATGCTTCCCTTCTCGAGAGCCATCACCATGGAGTTCGGGTCCTTGAAGAACCTTATTATTATCTCATCAGCCTTAGGTAGGAACTTCTTGTTCCAGTAATCGTCAAATCTCTTAAGAATGATGTACTGACCTGGCACGAACTTGACCACTTCGAAAGGTCCTGTGCCTACTGGATGGAGGTCAAACTGGCTGCCCATCTTCTCAGCAACGTCCTTAGGTATGGGTGCGGCAACGGTGAACGAGAGCACGGGTAGCACTAGTGCTGGTGCCTTCACTATGAACTCGACCTCGTACTTTCCTATTGCTTTAACATCTTTGAACACCATCTGAAGCATCCATGAGGGCTCTGTTCCTTCCTTGATTGCGCTCTTTATGGCATATACAACGTCCTCGGCTGTCAGCTCCTCACCGTTCTGGAACTTTACTCCTTTACGTAGATAGAATATCCATACTGTACCGTTGTCTTTGACTACCCACTTATATGCTAGCCAGGGCTCAAATTTTCCTGTAGTTGAGTTATATCTTACAAGAGTGTCAAAAACATTGTACACTACTTCGCAAGACATGAAATCATATGCTAATCTTGGGTCAAGGTGAGTTACTGTGTCTGTTGTTCCTATAACTATTACGACCTGTTTCGGAGCTGTTACATGAGTTACATTAGTCTTAGTTACATGTACTACCTGATGTCTCGTGCAGGTTAGGTAGTATGCTGCCCCAGCTATACATATTATAGCTATTATTACTCCGATTATTACGCCAATTAGTTTCTTACTCACAGTATATCTAATTTTCTCGAGAACATTTTAATCATTATTATGCCAGTCAACGTCACGTGAAACTCATCTCTTAACATGTTGCCAGCATCTGACGTAGTGTCCCGTACTGACCTCTACTAGGGGAGGCTCCTCTCTCTCACACTTCTCCATCTTTTCTGGACATCTTCGTACAAATCTACATCCTCTAAAATCACCTACCGGAGACGGAGGTTCAGAGACCTCGCGAACTCTAGGTATGTTTCTCGTGTCAGGATCGATCACAGATCTCATCAGTAATCTAGTATATGGGTGGAGAGGCTCATCAACTATGGACGGTGCTCCTCCTAGCTCAACTATCCTCCCCAGATACATGACTGCTATTCTATCACATATGTTATGTGCTAGAGCAATACTGTGAGTAATGAACACATATGTCAGCTTCATCTCGTCCTTCAGTCTGAGAAGTAGCGCTATTATCCTGGCCTGGATAGACACATCCAGGTTAGATGTAGGCTCATCAGCAACTATGAGACGTGGATTCAGGATGAGGGCTCTAGCAATGACCACTCTCTGACGTTGACCACCTGAAAGTTCCCTAGGATACCTATCATAGTACTCTTCTGGAGGAATAAGACCAACCTTCTCCATTATCTTCATAACGATCTCACGCTTCTCCTCACCAGTAGCTATCTTATGTATCTCTAGAGGATGACCTATGAAGTCTCCTATCTTCATTTTAGGGTTAAGTGCAGAGTATGGGTCCTGGAATATTATCTGTAGCTCTCTTCTAAGTAGTCTGAGATCCTTCTCTTTCAGTGATGCTATGTCGACAGTCCTGTTAAATATCTTACTCTTATAGAGTATTCTCCCAGATGTTGGTTTGAGAAGGCCAATTATGACTCTTCCAAGAGTCGATTTTCCACATCCACTTTCTCCAACTATTCCAAATATCTCGTTCTCATTAACATCGAACGATACGTCATCAACAGCTTTGACATATGCTCTAGATCTTCCTAGCAGTCTGTCAGCTATCGATCTCTCAAGCGCGAAGTACTTTTTCAGGTTAATCACCTGCAGTATAGGCTCACTCATAGAGCCAGCACCTCACTCTTCTTCCTCCCAGATCTATTAGAGGAGGCTCCTCTCTCAGACAACGTTCCCTCGCGTATCTACACCTGTTAGAGAATATGCATCCTCTCGTGCTTGGAAGCTCTATGCTCTCTTTCTCGAACCTTCTGAAGTCAAGTCTCTGTCTCAGTCTAGGTATGCACTCAAGAAGCATCTGAGTGTATGGATGTAGAGGCTCCCTTCGCAGATCATCGCTGGGAGCCTCCTCAACTATCTCTCCACCATACATGACCGTCACGTTGTCACTTATGGATAATGCTAGACTTAGGTCATGAGTTATAAACATTATTGACGTACCATACTCATCTCTAAGCTCTCTAAGCATGGAGAGCACCTGCATCTGAGTTACGACATCTAGAGCCGTTGTCGGCTCGTCCGCTATGACGAGCTCAGGATTTGTCGCTATAGCCATAGCTATACAGAACCTCTGCTTCATTCCTCCAGAGAGCTGGTGAGGATAGTCGTACACTCTCTCGCTAGGTATACCGAACCTCTTCACCAGGCTCTCAGCAACTTTCAACCCCTCCTCCCATCTGGTTCCTCGGTGCACATACAGCAGCTCAGCTATGTGATCACCAACTCTCATAACTGGATTAAACGTTGCCGAAGGATCCTGAAAGATTATACCTATCCTCGACCCACGAATCCTCCTCATCTCCCTCTCCGGAAGCTTCAGAAGATCGACACCATCGAACATTATCGAGCCTCTCACTATCCTCGCGTTTCCTGGAAGAACTCTAAGGACAGCCGAGGCAAGGGTCGATTTTCCGCTTCCGCTCTCTCCAACTACCGCCCTGATCTCTCTCTTCTCGATAGCTAGAGACACATCGCGTACAGCGATCACGCTCTTCCTGCCTACCCTGTACATTATCTCCAGGTCAATTATCTCCAGAATTTTCACATCCATACTATTATGCAAGATGACCTTAATAAGCATGTCCTAGCAATCTGTCTCTGAGAATACTGTTACGACAATTTTAAATATAGATTGTTACTATGTACTTGACTAGCAATGAGCACAGAACAGAGAGGAGAGACAGCCCCTAGCCCAGACATGAGAGCAATAGCATCCAAGCTGAGACTACTAATCAAGATGAAGCGAGACCTGCCAAGAGAACAGAGGAGGCTCCTCAAGCTCAGGATGCTCATGGAGCGTAGAGAGCCGAAATGGATGAGGATGGACGAGTGGAGGTTCTGGAAGATAGCTAGACAAGAGAGATGGAGAAGACCTAAGACTCTCGATAACAAGATAAGACATCAGAGAAAAGGATATCCGCCAATGGTCAAGATAGGGTATAGACAGCCAAGATCTGTCCGCGGACTACATCCATCAGGATTCGAGACCGTGAGAGTATTTAGACCCGAGGATCTGGAAAAGATAGATCCCTCAAGACAGGCAGTGATCATAGCATCCACAGTCAGCAAAAGAAAGAGACTTGAGATAATTAGGAGAGCAATGGACAGACGTATAAAAGTGATAAACATCACGTATAGAGACATGATGGAGCTTCTGGGCGCGTCAAACGTAGAGGAAGTTAAAAAGCTCCTCCAAGAGGTTAGAGGTGAGTAACCATGGTAGACGTGAGAAGACTAGCAGCAGACATACTTGGAGTAGGAGAGTCAAGAGTGAAGATACTTCCAGAAGCTCTAGAGAAGCTTGAAGAGGTCTCAACAAGAGCAGACGTAAGGAGACTCATAAAGGAAGGACTCATAATAGCAGAGCCTGCTAAAGGAAACAGCAGAGGAAGATGGAGACTCAGGCATGAGAAGAAGAGGAAGGGTAGAAGAAGGGGCTACGGTAGCAGGAAAGGTCCGAAATCAGCTAGAGAGGATCCAAAACGTATATGGATGAATAGAATAAGAACTCTAAGAAGATACTTGAAGTACCTCAAGGATAGTGGAATAATAGACCCCAAGACCTGGAGAAAGCTCTACAAGATGGCAAAAGGAGGATACTTCAGAGACCTAGGACATCTAAAGCAGTATCTCATAACTAACAAGATAGTACCACCAGACAAGATAAGGTAATACTCCCTACTCTGCCTCTACCTCAGCAGCCTCCTCTTTCTCTCCGCTCAGTATTGGTGGTAGCGGTATGTTATACTTTTTGAACATTCCTTCAAACCTTCTCAATAATCTATTGTAGACTTCTTCAAAATGTTTTGGAAGCTCCTCCGGATCAAGACCGTTCTTAAGGTACTGTGAGAACCTAGTCTTGAAGAGCTCCTCATTGGTCTCTTTCAGCATTTTTGCATATTTTGCAATGTGTTCTCCTTTTATCCTGTCCTCGCTTGGGAACACCTCCTCACTGTGTGGTATGTCGAGTCCTACGTCTACAGCTCCTTTAAGTGCTGCGAATATTCTTGCTCCTTTTACTGGACTGTGCAGGCCTATGTCTGCTACAGCTTCTCTTATTCCTTTCATCCAGGCTTTCAACCCTGCTAGCATACCTGTCAGATATGCTGCAGGTGTGTTCTTCAGTCCTCCTTTCCAGCCGAATGCTCTCAGCTGGTCACTTGATGCCCATACATGTGTTATGTCTCCTAGTGGTGTGGCGGTCACGATCTGCACTATTATTCTGTAATTGGTCTTCCTGATGACTAGCCTTGGCTTTCCACTCTTTATAAGCTCACGTCTCTTATAGTAGTTTGTCTTTCCCTCTCTTCTCCTCCTGTGCTTTACCTTGTATCTTGGGGTTCTAGCCATCGCTAGTCAAGTCTTCTCAAAAGATCCTATTAATAAGTTATGCTTTCTCACAGATTAAAAACGTTTATAAGCTAGAAACCCCACAGTTAGTCAGCTGCTCCACTACGGGGGAGAGGCCCTCCCCTGAATGAGTGGGGCAGCCTTGCGGCCGTAGCATACTGATAAGTTGAGAAACGCATTTATACTCTACACATCTCCCATCTATCTATGCCTAAGGAGATATTCCTAGTAGAGCTCTGGAAGAGGTATGCAGACCAGGCAGATGAGATAAGAGTGAAGAGGTATGACAAGTTCGTGAAGTTGAAGGCAAGGCTGAGAAAGTACCTCTACGTGATAAAGCTACCACCAGAGTGGGCAAACAGCATACTTGAGGAGTACAAGAGCAAGGGAAAACACATCGTAGAGTTCTAATCAGCCTGACGTGCAGTCATCATACTCAGTGTCTCGTGAACTCATCACTTGCTCATGAAGATCCTACTCCTACCCTCACTTCACGGAGAACCTGACCTGTATCTAAACCTTATTCTGATTGGAGAGTATCTGAGCGAGAGAGGTCACAAGGTCAAGATATTTGATGCAAACTTCTATTATAATATTGATAAAGGAGACATAAGGGTCGAGAATCTTGAGAGAGATCTCAAAAGCTATGTTGAATGGGCAGATATCATAGCATTATCGTCATATAAGATGTTTATAACAAACGATCTACTTCTCTTTAATGTCATTAGGAGAATAAGACCGGACGTTCCAGTATTTGTAGGTGGGTGGGGTCCATCCTGTTTTCCTGTAGAGTATCTGAAGCTTTTTAGACCCTTTGCAATATTTAGAGGAGTTCATGGCCAGACTCTGAGAGCATTTATAAACGTTATCAATAATATTAATAAAGATATTTCAAATATAAGAAGTATCGGAATCATAAGAGGAGATAACGTGATAATAAACAAGCTTGAGATGGTTCCTGAGCCAGGTGAGCTTCCAGTAATATCTTGGAGAGTAGAAAAGTATGATATTGATCTTGGAAGTTACGTGGAGGATGGAAGTATTCTTTTCCCGTTCTTAGGTGCTCTTGCATCCTGTCCCAAATATTATGTGGAACCATGCATATATTGTAGTATTGGAGAACAAATTCAATCGTACGCGGATGAGTATGGAAGAGAGACTTTTGAGAAAATTATCAAGCCAAGATTAACATACTTTAATACTGATAGAGTTACAAGAGAGATAAAGAATGCATATAATGCATACACGAGTCTACGAGGAGTCGACAGGTTCAGTATAATGATGGTTGACGACTGTATGACTCCTGGAAACTTCAGGAGGCTCATAGAGAGCCTGGACTCGGAGAACATGCTTAGCGAGATATCAACTATAAAGTTTCAGACGCGTCCAGAGATGGTTCAACATATTCTTAATATTGTAAGAAGATTCTTTCCTTATATTGAGAGTAAGCTCATAATTGATGTGGGAATAGAATATTTTAATGATAATGATCTTAGAAGAAGTAGAAGAGGATATGATAGAAATACTGTAGAACGATGTCTAAAGACGTTATCTCAGAGCAGTGTGAAGTGGACGATATATGTGATATTTACGACACCGTGGACTCGTCCTGATGAGCTTGAGGAGAATCTTGAGTACAGTCTTGACTGGTCTTTCCATACGTATCTTCTTCGTACTAATCCATTCATATTTGAGGAAGCTACACCATTAAGAAGGATCTTGTCGAGAAAGGATTTCAAATACGTAAGTATTGACAGTGTGGAGCTTCCTGTTAGACCTAGATTCAAGATAGATAAGAAGGACCTCGAGACCTGTCTAGAGATAGTTAACGAGTACCTCAGAGAGATAGATGAGTTCAAGAGAGAGCTCTTAAACAGTAACGGCAGAGGAGACAGAGGTAGCAGACTTGACCTAGTTATAAGAAGTCTCGAGGACTTTCAGGAGAGCCTCCTCATTCTTAGAGAGGCAATAATAGAGGATCTGGAAGAGACCTAGTCAGTACCGGTCGCCCTCTTCATTACTCTGTAACGGGACGCTCTCATCACTTCTTAACTATTGCAGACTGGAGATATATAACATTAAACTTTCCACTCCTCTTAAGCACGCCAAACGTGAACACGTGAGAGAGATCCCCAGTAGACGGATGAGAAGCCTCGACTCTCAGATATCTAGCAAAATCAGGATCATCAACTACCTCACCATTTATAGACATTAAAACATAAGAATTGATATTGAACCCATACTTAGACAAGACGTTCCTGACACAGGACACAACCTCATCCCCATTCAACTCCGAACACACGTCCCCCATGAGATCCCGCATAACATTAGAATGCAGCTCCCTAATAAGCGAGTCCAAATCATTCATGAAGACCTATAACACTGCCAGACATTAAAACACAACGCTCCCAACACAAAATTGAGAACCATAACATCAGGAAAACATAAATACTAGAGATAACACTACAATATATAAGGAAAAGAACAACAAACTAAGCACCGTAAATACCGTACACAAAAACACGAACTGTACCGTACACAGAGTAGAAACATAGGCAAAACCAGGACAGACGCCAGAGACCTTCTGAAGTGGACCCCACTCGAAAGATGACAAAAATAGACTCTAACTTCTAAACTTGAATATCGAGCACATTCGTATATCGCTAGACTACGCCTAGATTACTAAGAAATATTTAATACAATGCTATAGATGCTGATATCTTTTCATAATCCTTTATTTAATATGTATTTTGTTGAGTATCTACTAAGGATTAATATTATCATAGATTCGTTCACCACAGTGACTATATCAAGTCAACCCTCTTATATCTGCTATATTTTATGCGATGATAGTTACATGCATTAATTATCATATTGCTTATATTTTGCAATACATTGTATAAAGATTACAAGATCGTCTAGCCCCTTAGTAGTTACCAAGCGATCTATGTATCTCCTTACATTAACAAATTTCTTATCAAATGTACTAAGTACCCTCTTCTTTTCATTCCTACTAAGCTTCTTAAAATGTGAAAATCTTGATGAAAAATTACTTATTTTGCTATCTCCTTCTTTTTCACAATTATTATACCAAAGTAACTGTCCGATCAGTCAATAACAATATAATGACCCACCCTCTAAAGAGCACTAGCTTACAAATATCTAAAACCCTGGAATTTTTTAGAAATATTTATTAATAAGTATTAACCAATAATAACTAAAGGCCCCAGAGGCAAGCCCACTGCAAAATGAAGATATAAAAGCGAATATAAGGTCAAGATTTCGGATATACAAGCAGTAGAGATGCCTGATGACGGGGCCTTAATAAGTCTCCGCACTTTCTCACCTAGTGTATATTCTTTCTAGTAGTCCAAGTCTCTTGTAGTAATACGTCCTCTCCGTTTCAAATATGAAGCCAGCTCTAAAACGTGAACTAGACGCTCTAGCAATATTTTGTATAATTCTATTGCTCCAGGAACATCTTCAAGCTCTGGTGTATATTTAAGTACTCTTAGGACAGTTTTATCATGAGCTGCAAGTTTTAATAATTTTTGAGCGTTTTTCTTCTCTAATTTGTTTCTTCAAAATCTTCTGATATTCTTATGATTTCTTCTAAAAATCCTACAACTATAATCTTATCTTCAACTCTAATTGCTACTTCAATCCTATTATTAGTTGAAGTGACTTAAAAAGATGGTAGTACCCGAAGATGCGACTATAGTAGTATTGAACCCCGAGGGTTCTGCGGCCAAGAGGGCCGCTGCCCCCGGGAGCCCCGGGGCTTCACCGAAAAAGTTAGTTAACTAACTTATATCCCTTTCTTAAAAATCCAAAATCTCCCTATGGACAAAAGCTATTTGAGGTACCTTGCAAAGTTGAAACTGTGCACCCTATATCTCCCAACTAATATCTCACGCAGAGTATATGCGATAATATCTGAGAGCTGTAGCTCAACATAATCTTTAGAGGAACCAATTTTAATATTTATTCCTGCTCTGTTCACACCTCTACAATGAAGTCTCTCTGTAATCTCTTTTTCTATATTTTCAATCCTATGTCTTATATATGGAGCTTCATCAAAATTATAGTGTATGCTTGATACTTAGTATCAAGATTGTCTATCTCCTTTACAAATTTAGGCAATGATTCAATGCATTTAAATAGCTTAGATAATGCTTTAGTAACAGCTTTACTTGGTCTTTCATTAGCTACCTTATGTGATATTACGCAAAATACAGAAATGTTGAAGACCTTAACTATATCAATCAATTTTTCAAATATTCTTACTCGCTCTTCCGGAGAAACCTTACTCCAATAAGATTCCCTTTGCACGATCTCTTTAGCATGAAACTCATATAAATTTCTAATATTAAAACACGATCTCGTATCATGTAATATCTGATTAACCGTTTTAGATACTTCTACTAAGACTCTATAGTTTATACACAAAATAGCATGAACAATGATTTCATTCTTTCTTTCCTTAAAGTTACCAGACTCATCAATAAATACTACATAAAGTAGAGACATAAAAGACTTTTTATTTTCTACCTTTTAATATTTTTAACCTAACCATTTTATTACTTTATACTAAGCATTACGCAATATATTACATACACTCTAAGAATATACCTTACCTTTAACATACTACTATTGTTCATATAATCTTAACATCAGTCACGTATCACTACTCATAGATCATTCAATAATAAAGACGTTAGTACAAGAAACTTCTATGATAGTGGATTATGAGGATGTTATCCTAGTATTATATCGTAGATATCTATTTCTGTTAGTTTCTTTGTTAATGTTATTGATATTATTATCATCACAATTATTGATGCTAATATTACTATTATTGGTGTTGTTAGGTTTTGAATCGTGGTAGGGTAGAATGATTCTGATATTAATGTTATTAGTCCTGTTATTGGGTTATATTTTTGAATATTGTATGGCATTGCGAGAGATGTAATGTATATACATAACATGAGCGAGGGAATAGCGTTTACGAGTTTTGTAATAATTTTCTTCTGGGTTACTATTCCTAGTCCTATGATAATTGCGAGAGATGATGTAAATAATGCTGCTAATACTATACCAGTTACCATAAGTTCTACATTATTTATCATAAGTATTATCTTATCAAATATGTAGTATATGGATGATATCAGTATCATAAATATTGGAAATATAGAGAGTTGAATTACTATACTTGCTAATGTTAGCGTTAGTACCAGTTTAAGAGGATTTAGTCCAGCATTTCTTATCAAGTAGTTTAATGCTCCTGAACCAATTGCAATAGATCTGGAGATACCTCCAGCAATAGAGAATGCTAATAGTAGATATGTTATTGAGAACCATAAAGGCGGAATAATATTTGCAATTCTAGCTCCAATATATCCAAGTACTCCACCAATAAACAAGATTCCTAAATAGACTTCTGGAGATATTAAAATATTCTTAACAATAGATTTAAAATATAGTAGTAATATCTTATTGGTGTTCATAGTTGTCTTGTATAGAGGTATGATAGATCTCCAATATCTTTTAATCGAATACCAATACTATCATCGTTAACTAACGAGTAAGTTTTGTCAAATATCTTAAATGTTAGAAGAGCATTAGAATGTTCTCCTTCTACAATACTTAACTTGAACAACTCCTGAACCTTAACTGGTCCATATAAACGTCCATCAAACATGAAAAACAGATCCCAATCTCTAAATTCTTTAAGTATATAAATATTATGTAATGTGAAAATTATATGCTTACACTTAGAAATCTCTCTTATCTCATGTATAAGTTTCTTAACAAGATATGGATCAAGATCTTCAAAAGGCTCATCAAGTAGTACTACCTTAACATTAGAATAAATTGCAAGAATATTACTAATCCATTTTCTTTCTCCAGCTGATAATCTCCAAAACTTATCAGTCTTAGGTTTCAATAATGATATGTTTTCTAAAACTTTACCACGATCACAGTTAAATGCTAAACAATAAATATCTATAATATCTCTCAATCTTATACAAGGCAATAGGTATACAGATTCTATATTAGCTGCTAGTAGTCTAGGTACAGGATTTTTAACAATATTAATACCATCTATCTCTATTATACCACTCGCAGGCTTGTAGAGTCCTATAATAGTTTTTATTAGAGTAGTCTTACCACTACCATTAGGACCAAGAATAATAGAGTTACCATTAATAACAGCAGACGATATAGACAAAATTATACGATTATCAAACTTAACTATAAGATCTTTGATCGATATCACCATAGTACTAGGTTTAACGGTGGATCTATATATGAGATGTTGTTCTTAACGTCTGTAAGTGATATCTCTGTGATGATCTTCATTACCTTATAATACTCTGTAAACGTCATAGACGTCCTATTGATGTCATTACTGAGAGCTATAAATATATTGCTATCTGCGGATTAGTATCGTTTCGATTCCTCCTTAATCCTTCTATATTGTGCTATGTATGCTCCAAGTGTTATTAGTAATATTCCTACCGCTATACATAACAATCCTGATATATATCTTATCAGTATTTTTATATTGAATATTAACCCTAGTCCTATTCCGATAAAGAATGTTCCTGTAATTATTAGAGATGTCAATATGAAGGATGTTCTTATTGTTATTTTAACTGTTTCTGTAGTTTTTATCTTCAATATACCTGACATGAATAGTCCCATCAACACAAATCCTACTCCCATACCGATAAGCGTTCCTGCACCAGATCTACCAAATAGCATCCCTATGCCCATACCTAGAAACATGCATGCTACAAATATGATTCCTCCTAAATGTTTATGAACTCTATCACTAACGCTCATTTTATTTCAAATTACTTAGAGACATATTAAAACGTGATCCTTGATAATTGTTTATTCTTCAATAAAGAACCTTCTTAACTTCAAGTAACCTATGATGCCTAACATAGCTATCAATGTTAATGGAATCGATAGATAGCTGAACGATAAGATATAACTGAAACTTGCAATAAATCCACTTAACAATGTTCCTATTGCTATTCCCATGTATCCAAACATGAACATTAACCCCATAATAGATCCCCTCTTTTCTTGTGGAGATAATAACGAGATCATTGAGAACAAAGTAACAGATATTGGTGAAGATACTAATGCTAAACATATTAATAAAGTAATTATATGAATAAAAGTTCTAACATGCGGTAAAATAATTAATATTGCTGCATATCCTATAGCGGATGTAAGCATTAATAGAGACCTCTCTTTAAGTCTATCAAATACACGTCCTATTACTGGTTGAGCAATCATATAGACTAGCGTCTCTATAGTTAACGCAGTTCCAATTGTTGTACCGGAAAAGCCAAGACTTTTCATATAAAGTACAACTAACATAAGCCAGGAATAGACGACATACCATTCAAGAAGACAACATAAACATAATATCAATATTATGAAGTTATTTCTAACAAATCTTATGACATCTCTAAAAGAAGGTTTCAAAATCTTCTTATTCTCATACTCGATAGTTCTCACAGGAATAGTAGAAAATATTATTAATATTATTAAAATAGATAGTGTCAGAATTATGTTATAAAATCCTAGAAGATCTATTAAGATTCCAAACAATAAGTATGATATGACAGACGCAGCGTTAGTAACCATACCAATGAGCCCAATCATTCTACCAGTTCTTCCATACCTGGAAGCAATATGAGAGACGTATGACCATAATATCGGGGTAATAAAGGCACCAAATAGGCCAAAAATAAGTCTTCCAATCACAATAGTTATGAGGTAGGGGAATTCTAGCATAAATATTCCAATAGAAGTTAATAAACAACCAATAACAAGCATTCTAAATTTTCCAACAATATCAGATAGATAACCAGCAAAAAATGCTAGAGGTATTCTAACAAAAGAAGATACTGAAACTACCAGACCTATCATAACTGTAGAGAAGTCAAGAACCTTCAAGTATAGAGGAATAACAAGTACAAGAGCACTACTAACTAGGTAACATATGAATAATGCAGATGCTATAAACATGGTAATAATTTTCCCCCATCTACCTAACATAGTATCGTTAAGTACAGTATAAAGCATTTAAGAACTAATATAAGAATTTAAGATAAGTCTAAACTTTGTCATAACACATATCTGATACGTCTATAGCATATGTTAAAGCATCTTGCAATATTATGCTCTTTCTTTTAAATTTCTCAAACTCCTCTTCTGTATACAGGAGCAAATCCACAGAGACGTTATCTGGTAACAGTTCTCTAACGAGTATGTACCTCTCATGTAGTTTAAGTCCTCTGAACCTGTTAGATATAACGATGATGTCCAAGTCACTATCTTTTAGCCAGGTTCCTCTTGCGTAGCTTCCGAAAAGGAGTATCCTAACATCATCTTCTAATTTCTCTCTTAGCTTTTTCACAAAGTCCTTAATTATTTCTCTAACATTTTCAGGAATATTGTCAATGTCTTTCAAATAACTCACCGACCTTTGATAACACTAGTTCTGCAGTCTTTATAAATTTCTCTGCAGTTTCCCTATCTATAGATTCCCATGGTCTCTCTAGACCTGCGTTTGGGTACCTAGCTATCGTGTAGTATGGTGATAGTTCAGCTATTGTTCTTCTAGTCTCATTATCTAGATCTAGCTCTGCTATTCTGAGAAGTCTAGTTAGATCATGCGTTTTTGGCGGTCTCTCACGCTTTAGGATCATTATAGCTGCCTTTAGAGCTTTCTCAACACATTGATGAGCCGCGAAGCACGCCCAGTTGTATCTACCATCTCTTAGAGCCGCCTTAGCTTCCTCGAGATCTACCTTAGCAGCATCGTACCAGTCTCTAGCTTCCTCTCTAATGTTCTCCACGGGTCATATAGTCAAGTATTAGCTTTTCTTCTTTAAGTATAGTATAGCTCTCTTCACGACATTAATAGCATCTCTTATAGGGCTTGTCATAGCTTCACTGTAGAATCCTGTAGATCTTATACTAGGATTTGTCGACACTACTAGTACACATCCAGTCTTCACTTTACGGTAGAGACCTACGGAATATATTGCTGAGGTCTCCATATCTATGCCGAGCACTCCTCTTCTAGCTAGCTCATCTATTAGGGTCCTCGTTTCCCTCAACACGGCGTCTATGGTGAATATCGTACCCTTAAGATATCTCAACCCTAGATCTATACATGCCCTCTCTAGATAACACGTTACCTCCTCATTAGGAACAGCCTCAACATTCTCTGGAAGATAGTAGTAGGACGTTCCCTCACCTCTTATAGCTAGCCTAGGAAGAACAAGAGAGCCAACGTCTACATTAGATCTTACAGCTGCAACAAGACCTATACCGATCACATATCTTACACCACAAGCTACAAGATGCTCCATAATCATGGTAGCTAGAGGAGCACCGGGACCAGCCCAGATAAAACATACAGGTACATCATTTACGTGTCCCACATATAGCGGTCTAGCCCTATAGATCCATCGTCTCTCAATACCGTTCAACTCCTTGACAAGAAGATCGAGAACACCCACACTGAGAGCTAGGATACCTACTTCAGGAAGCTCTAAATCCCTTAAATTAAGACCTCTCAATCTTGCTAACTCTATAACAGTCTCACGTACATCAACGTCCTCAGAATAGTTGAACCCGAGCTCATGAAGAACATGAAGCATATGCTTTAGTTAGACTGGAAGAGCTAAATTAGCTTTGACCTCAGTATCTCTCTGTTATGATTTTACGTCTCCTTATACTTAATGTTACACGAGCGTGGTGACTAAGATTCCATTCTCCATACTCATTATGAAGTACATACCTAGTGTTAGAAAGATTCTCTAAGAACTTAACTATCCTATCTTCAATTCCTACTTTATCTAGAAGGATCTCGTAGCCTAGTGCGAGTCCAGATAAGAAACTTCCAGGAACAAGATTGTTTTCAAAATCTCTCAAGCTCATTATATGAACATCAAACACAGTACCACTCATAGATCGAAAAAGTCTTCTAGAGATCTCAGCCTCAAGATCAAGTTTCCCCTTCTCATTCAATTCTCCTTCGACCACTATAATAATATCGACATCGTGACCTTCCCCCATGTATATTGTGCTTCCAAACAGTAATATACCTAGAACATGTTTTCCCAACAGGTCCTCAATTATCTTCCTGATTTCCTCATATGATTCCTTTATCCTTGAGATACCTTTCTGCAAT
>JAADER010000026.1 GCA_013153275.1 Thermoproteota archaeon | reverse complement strand
ACTCACGAATCTTCTGCTTAGCCTCCTCCAAATCACCAATATCCTCCCATGTGACTCTAGGTATCTTTATGTTCTCTATAGGTCTCTCATACACTACCAGGTTAGTGTCCTCCGTAATTATTGCAACTATGTTGCTTGGACGTATCTGAACTACCTGGAACGTTAGAACCTGTCCGAGAATAGATAACTGTACTAGATCTCCTTCACAGAGGACGTAGTCCCTCAATCTCTGCTTTATGTACTGCGTGAAGTTCTGGTCGACAGCAATCGACATTGAGACCGGAGCCAGCTTCACGAGCTGTGCAGGCTTAGGCTCGACCTTTCTTATCCTTACCTTCTCGTTAACGCTAACGTCAGCGTTCTTTCTCATTATACTGTTCATTCTTATGACGCGCTTTCCCTCGTCCTCTGGAAGACCGTACCATACTTTTGCTGCCGTCCTCTTTCTTCCCACGATCTCTATGACCATTCCTGGCTCTATGTCGTATAGTCTCATGACCTCTGGGTCTATCCTGACAATGGGCTTGTTAGCATCTCTCTGTCTTGCCTCTATGACTCTCAGCTCTATCCACTCCTCTTTGTTGCGCTCAGAAGATGTGAATGACACTGGAGCGCACCCCTTGAGAGGTTCGAGGGTTCGAATATTTAAAGCGTTTGTTGTGTTTCACATCTGTAGAGAGCTCTGAAACTGTTCAGAAGCCTAGTCTAGTGAAGTACTCTAGCTCTACTCCACTTATCTTGTCTATGCTCATGAGTCTGTTCTCTATGTCGTCACTGGAATGCTCTTCTGAGGCTTCAGGCATTCTTATGTAGACTCTAAGCATCTTTATTCCGAACCCTATCTCCTCCTCCTCTATCTTGTCGATTCTGTACTTTGGCTCGAGAGCCTTCTTTATCTGCTCTTTCAGCTCCTCATAGTTCACGTTCGGGTCGTTAGGAACAACCTTATATACTAACAGCACCTCTGCTGACATGGTTCGTCGTCAAAGACAAGGCGAGAAGCCTTAATATGTTATACCGTTCTTCATTTTCAGAGATGATGTCTCTAGGGACCCTCGAAGCCACAGACCGGGCATCTCCAGGTGTTGCCAAGCTTCCTACACTTCTCGCATCTCCATATCTCGGCCTGACCACAGTTTGGACAGAGGAACCTGACTCCCTTCTCGTCTGGAGATATTGGTCTGTTACAGGACGTGCATCTAGGCACTTCTATTCCGAACATTGTTGGCTGTCTCGAGGTCTGCTGTGCTGACTGTGTGGACATAGTCGTAGGAGACTATGAGAGGATTTTTAAATCATCTGCCTCGGAAATGCAATGCATGCATCTTCGGGGAAAGTATTATTAGCTCTCCTGTCACAGCATGTGGGGAAGAATGGACCTATATGTAGTTGTGGGTCTCGACAAGCTGATAGAGAAATTGAAAGATCTGGCAATGAGGTACGGACCAGAGGACGCCAAGGTCGTCCTGATGATATTCTTCGACGTCGACTGCCCAGCCTGCGCGAGAATGTATAAAGAGTGTGGAGACTACCTTCAGAGACTAGTGAGAGAAGGAAAGATATGCATATACTACGTAGACTTCCCAGTACACAGAGGATCCGAGTATGCGCACGTCACGCTGAGAAGGATATATAAGAACAATCCACAAGCGTTCCTGGAAGTTCTGAGAAAGGTCTACATGAGACAGGACGATAGGAACGTGATAGAGGCTCTTAAAGACATGAACGCAAAGAAAGAGGAGATAGATACCGTGATGACTTGTAAGAGGATAGGCAAGGAGATAGGAGTCAGAGGAACGCCAACTATACTGATAGGAATAAGAGAGAGGAACCTAGGAATAGTGATGGAGGGATACTGGGGAAAGGGAGCACTTGAGAAGCTGATAGAGAGAGCACTAAACGGAGATAAGGAGCTAGAGAAGCTAATCACACTGCTAGTACTTGTCGGTAACGTCAAGGAGTACCCACCACGTGCAGAGACGAGGACAGAGGTCGAGTCTGCGGGAAAGTCAGAGAGCTAACGTATATGGTCTCTAACCTTTACAGCAATACCACGCCTAACACTTCTGACTTCCTCCTCGCTGAGCAATAGCCTACCTACAGCAAGAACGTTCCCCTCTCTATCCTTCACAGAGACCTCCTCTCCAGGATAAGGAGACCCCTCAACCTTGAGCACCGTCTTAGCTATCACCGACCTCCCCGAACTTACAAAAGGCACAGCATCATCCGTCACAGTGACGGATAGGCTCACATGTGGTGCTGCTTCAATTGTCGGTAGCAGATAGCCGTCTCCCATCCTGAGAGTGAAGTGGAGCTTGTCTTCTATTATGATGTCTCTCACTCGTCCTGTAGATGTGAGCCTGATGCTCAGCTTTTCGAGGTTCTCCTTTAAGTATCTTATGATGCTCTCTCCATAGAGATATGATAGTTTTCCCAGTACTGTCTCGATATGTATGTCTCTTGGTAACATGCTCACTGAGAGAACTTATATAAGCTAGCTAGCTGATATATCTGTCGGGCCTATTAATGTACTACTGTGACATCTGTGGTAGCCCTATAAAAGGCGAGCCCATTATAGTCGAGATAGAGGGGGCGGTCCTAGTCCTCTGCGAGCAGTGTAGCAGAAGGTATGCAACCTCCAGAAAGAGACCACTCTCATCAGTCCAGAACGTCTCGAACACACGTCACCTCCAGATCTCTCAGACTCCTCCGTCAGTCAACCTGCGCGTGAGAGAGGGGCCGAGAACTACGACTTTCAGGCTTGTTAACAGGAACGTTCAAAGCAAGATCGGCGTGAGACCAGAGAGGTTTGAGGTCGTTGAGAACTACGCGGAGCTCGTCAGAAAGGCTAGACAGAGCATAGGGATAACGAGAGAGGAGCTCGCTAGGCTTGTTGGTGTTAAGGAGAGCATCATACGTAGGATAGAGGAGGGACAGCTCATGCCTGATGTAGAGCTTGCTAGAAGGCTTGAGAAGGTTCTGAGGATAAAGCTTCTGGTACCAGCTGAGGAGACAGGGGAGGTTATTGGTAGGAGGGGGGGCGGTGCTGGAGAGCTTACTCTTGGTGATATTATTGAGATAAGGAGGCGGGAAGAGGAGGAGTGAAGTTCAAGATTTATAAACTCTAACCTAGCTAATATAGGTAGTGCTTGTTAGGAACGCTGCGCTAGTGTATGTGGACTCTGTGATCCATGATAGGAAGCTTGCAGAGTTCAGACTTCTGGCAGAGGCGGCGGGTTATAGGCCCAGTATAGTGATAGTCCAGGAGAGGGATCCTGACAGTAGGTACTATCTTGGTCCTGGAAAGGTGAGAGAGCTTAGAGATGAGATAAAACGTAACAATATTGATGTCGTTGTCACGTATCACGAGCTCAGGCCTAAGCAACATTTCAATCTTGAGAGAGAGCTGAAGGTCACCATTATGGATAGGGTCGAGCTTATCCTGGAGATATTTAGCAGGAGGGCTGGAACCAAGGAGGCTAAGCTTCAGATAGAGCTTGCTCAGCTCAAGCATAGGCTTCCTCTTATACGTGAGTACATTAGGCTCGCAAAGATGGGTGAGCAGATAGGTTATCATGGTGCTGGAGAGTACGCTGTTGAGGCATATTATAGATATGTGAGAAAAAGGATAACGACTATCTCCCGTGAGTTGCGTGAGATAAGGAGTAGGAAGAGGTTGCTGATAGTCAAGCGAAGAGAGAGAGGTCTCCCCGAGATCGTGCTGACAGGATACACTATGGCTGGAAAGACAACCCTCTTCAACAGGCTCTGTAAAGAGTTCAAGTACAGAGATGGCAGACCATTCGCTACCTTGAGCACGTATTCCAGTCTCATAGATCTTGGAGGGATAAGGGCAGTTCTAACAGATACGATAGGGTTCATAGATGACTTACCTCCACTACTTATAGAGGCGTTCTACGCAACAATAGAGGAGATAGCTCACTCTGACCTTATACTGCTCGTGCTTGATGCAAGTGAGAGCGAGGAGGAGTTCAGTAGAAAGCTTGTCACAAGCTTGAAGGTCCTTAGAGACCTCACGATACCTACCGAGAAGGTTCTCCCAGTCCTCAATAAGATAGATATAGTATCTGAGGAAGAGCTCAAGAGACGGGTAGACGTGATCAAGAGCTCAGGTCTCGGAGAACCTGTCGCTATATCGGCCGAGAAGGGTCTGAACGTTGATAAGTTGAGAGAAAGCATTGTGAGAAAGCTTGCTCCAGAGGAGATCATGGTGCACATGAATATTGATCAAGTGCCTGAATGGATCTTCAAGTACGCGAAGGTCGAGCATTATAATGGCGTTGTGATCATAAGGCCCGTGCTCTCGTATGCTGATAGAGTAATGAGGTGGCTCGACAGTATTAATGTTAAATATGTAGTGAGAAGAGGACTTAATGAGAAAGGATGAGTGAAGGCAGGATAAACGTAACACCATTAGTGAAGATATATCTTAACCTCATCGAGAAGATAGTAGGCTTCGAGTACGATAATGCTGACCTAGGTAAACTTGCTGTGAAGACAGCCATAACATTATTGAAGAAGGGTGAAGGAATGAGTGAGGACAAGATAGCTTCCGCACTTAACGTTGAGACTAGCGAGATAAGAAAGGTTCTGCAAGTGCTCTTCAAGCATGGTCTAATAGACTCGGAGAAGGAGGTCATAGATCCTGACAGGGGGAGATACGAGACCCGCTGGTTCCTGTCTGATGAGTCCATATCTAGGATATTGAGAAACAGGGTAAAGAGAATTCTAGAGGTTCTGAAAAGCATACTTGATGTAGCTAGGTCAGAGGCATATTACTACTGCCCAACCTGTTATAGGAGGTACTCTGTTGATGAGGCCTATGATTATGACTTCAAGTGTCCGAGAGATGAGACTCCACTTGCACAATCTGACCAGACACAGGAGGTTGAATGCTTGATAGAGGTGATTAGACTTTTACAAGACTTCTCAAAAGAGTTCGAGAAGCGGTAAGATATAATAACAGAGCGAGGTATACAGGTACTGATGACCTCCTCTCCAAGGAAAGTCAGAATCATCATTACTAGACCAATATTGAGGAGAAGATACTTCGTGACGGGGTTCCATGGGATAGGTCTTGTGGGACACATATCTGTGAGATATCTCATAACAAGCCTCGACTGCGTACGCGTGGGCTACGTAGAGATGAGCGAGGAGCCAGCCTACTGTGGCTACGCGTTTAATCAGGAGACTCTCAATACTCCTGCAGAGATATATCACTCTGAGTCTGCTGGCGTAACACTATTTTTAGCAAACTGGGGTTTCTTCGAGAAGACGATGTATAGTCTAGTCAGAGCTCTTGCAGGATGGGTCATAGAGAATGGGTACCGGATGGCTGTGCTCTTCGGAGGCCTAGATAATGAGACTCGAGGAAGCGACACGTCTCCTCTCAGAGTTGTTACTACGGGAAAGTTCAGAGAGATCGGAATCCCCAAGTGTGACGCTAAGGAGATGGACATGTTCTACAACGTTGTTGGTCCATTAGCACTACTTCTAACAGAGTTCGAGAGAGATAGCTTTCCAGCCATAGCAATACTTCCATATGCATGTAAGTGGAGAGCCGATCCCACAGCTGCTGCAGTGGGAATAGAGTTCTTCTCGAAGTGCTTTGATGTTCCGGTAGATATTAGCAAGCTGAGAGAGCTTGCCTCCAAGTATGAGGAGGAGCTCATGCAGCTTCGTAAGGCTCTCGAGGAAGAGCAGAGAAGACGTGAAGGAGCACCATACTACATATAGAGTCTATAGACCAGATATCGCTAGACCCAAATAGGGGGACTCCTATGAACTTGATGCCAGTCTTCTTCAGTATTGTTCTTAGTCTCTCTAGATCGTTTCTAGGAAGTATCGCGATGACCATACTATAGTTCCTGATCTTCGCCTTAACATATGCGTAAGTTATTGAGTCTCTTATAGTTCTTATACATCGTAGCACATTAACGTCATCGTACTGTGCTAGCGGATATATGTCAGCTATCTCGTGAGGTATTATTCCAAACACGTTGTTTAGAAAGCATATATGTACTTTATCAAGCATATTCAACTTCTCTAGAACCTTTACAACTTTTGCAAACGTTATGCTTCTATTATGAGGCTTCTCCTCTGGTTCTGGAAGTACTAGAAGAATCTCTTTACGAGGAGGAACATATCTCTCTACTAGTCTTCTAACATGTTGAGAGACATGTGGACGTATGATGTCGATAATGCAGGTTATGTCTATCCCGTGGACGTCTCCTCTAGTAGCTGGGCTCAGTTTTTCGAGAATTCTCTTCATTTTCGAGATCTTGATTAGTGCTCTTCGCAGTCGTGCGTCAGACATTGATTTTTCCTGAAGGTACTCCCATAGTGTTCCCTCTCGTATTCTCTGCTTTATCTCGTCTATTTCTCTCTTGAGGATGTATAGGTTATGTGTTGCTATGAGTCTCTCCCTCTCCTCTCTCTCCATTTCTTTCAATTCCTTTACAGTATATCTCGAGCACACAGGACAGCAACAAGGCACGCTCTCAACCTTAAGATCCTCGAGACGGACCGTCCTGTCAGGAAGCATGATCCTCCCATCCCTAGCATACAGGACATAGCTAGCCGAGTCGAACATGTCTACTCCAAGCGCCACGGCTAGCGGCATCACTATAGGGTGGCCTGCCCCAAAAAGGTGCACTGGCTTTCCTTTTGGAAGCATGAGCTTTGCAGCAATTATCATCTCAACTATCTTCTCAAAATTGTACTGCTCCAAGTGCAACGTCACGCTACCTATAGCATATACATCAAAGTCAAGCTTCGACAACTCTCTTGCACAATATGAGACAACATCCACATGGTCCCCACCTTGTACGGGCCCCACCAGCAGCATCCTGCGCTCAGGATCGTACACCTCGCGTAGAAGCATCGCTCTTCGAGCTCTGCGAAGGGTCTCCTCGACCTCGAGAAACACTATGTCTCGATCTGTCTCTGCCCTGGTCGGCACGTCAAGTATGACTCCTATGTCTGTTCCTATATCTATCTGAAACTTAAGTATCTCGTCTGGATCTACCTCTACTTCTCCGTACTCCATAAGCTGGTACGCTCCTGAGTCTGTCATTATGGTATGTCTCCATTGGATCAGATCGTGAATACCTGTCTCTATACATATTTCTCCGAAATTCTTCTTTATCAGGTATGCGTTGGTTATTATCTGTCTGAATCCTATCTTCTCTATATCGTCGAGAGGGACGGTCTGTTTTTGAGGGTTAATGACTGGAAAAAGAGCTGGAGTCTCAACTACCCCGCTACGAGTGTGAAGTTTCCCTACTCTTCCAGCAAGATCCTTATCAGTGATCTCAAACATTACCTTCTCGACTTTAGGAACTCGTCGAATATCTCTTTAACTCTCTTTGCCAGTGGTCCTGACCCTTCTACTCCTGCCTCTGTGACTCTTATTCTGTCTCCAACAAGTATCACGTTTGCTTCCTCGACGTATCTTATCATACCTGGGAAGTACTTCTCGAGGAACTTCGCCAGCTCTCTGAGCTCGAGCCTCTCCTCTGTTAGGCATATTGTTCCTATCATGTGTCTAAGTATGACTATCCGAGGAACCTTCTTATTTTCTGATAGCGCTACATCTCCTAGGACTATGTCCATGTTGTCGTTGAATCCTAGCAGCGTACCTTCTATTTCTTTTCCTGACATAAGCGACACGCGGACCTTCCTGTTCAGCATGTTCATCATCTCTATCATGAACCTACGCGATGCTTCTGAGAGAGGCGTCGACACCGTAAGGTCTTCGTAGTCAAGCTTATATATTTTGTATCGACATGGCACAGAGATGAAATTTGAGGGAAAGTTCAAAGTGGTCAGAGTAGAGATCATGCCCGACTATCCCTCGCTAAAGGCCTTATATATGGTTGATGATTCTGGTAGAGAGATGTACCTTGAGTATCCTGAAGAGATTCTTAAGATCAAGGTTAATGAGGGAGATACATTATACATATCTATTGACCATCAGAAAGATGAGAGATACAGAGAGAACTGGGACGTATATATGTGGGGCAGGATATATTACAGGGATGGGAGCAGAACGAGGATATCGATAGGTGGACTGATCCTCGAGCTCAAGTCTCCTGATAACCTTGGAGAGGTGGGAGATAAGGTCTACGTTGGCATCAGGATGAGAGAACGGTAAAACTTTCGGAGTACTCTCACTGCTAAAGCACATATCTACACTTGACTTATAGTCGAGCACCGGAGATATATCAAACGTGTACTGCCCCTACTGCGGATCTAGAAACGTGATACTTGACACGGAGACAGGAGAGTACGTGTGTACCAGCTGTGGAACGGTCATAGGAGTACAGTACGTGCCCTCACTATCACAACTTCAGAACGAGCCCCTCACGGCATCTAGCGACGAGGTAAGCACAGACACGAACGTTCACGACCTAGTCAAGAGAGAGATAAATAGAAGAAGAATGTATAGACTCAGGAAGATAGATCTCGAGGTACGTTCGAGACTTAGGACAGAGAAGAAAGCAGCAATATGTCTCAGAATAGTAGCGAGAAAGCTAGGCCTTGGAGACAGGCAGATAGACCTTGCATTACAGATACTGAGGAAGCTTCTCGCAAAGTACGGCACGGAGCTGGAGAAGAGAGACGTATCAAGCTACAAGCTAGCAGCAGCCGCGGTGCTCTACGTGGTTCTTGCTCATAATTTACCAATATCTCCGAAAGACGTTGCAGAGGAGTTCCAGAGAATGGGTCATAAGGTGTCGACGTCTGATCTGCTAGAGGTTGTATCAGGTGCAAGAGCGACTCCGACGAGGGGGCTTGGCGAGCGTGTTAAATCGTACGTGGGGTATATAATATCGAGACTGAGGATAAATGATGTAGACAAGATGACCCTCATGAGAGAGGCAAATAACATGCTTAGAGAATTACCCCTAAGAAGACTTCAGGGCAAGAGCCCTAGAACACTGGCAGCTGCAGTGGTCATACTTGCGTCGCGTAGAGCGAGGACTCGGGTAACAGTAGCGGATATAGCGTCAGTACTTAATGTCAGTCCTATAACATTGAGAGAGCATGTGAGGAGGCTTGAGAAGATGATTAACGAACAGGTCTAACAATGTACACAAACGAGAAAGAACATAATGACTATTCTGTAGCACTTGCAAAACTATGCTACCTACTTACAAGGTGTCTTAACTGCAACCTGTTTCCCTGCAACATATTTAGCGATGATGTAGCCACAAACGAGCTATCAGGTAAGGAATACTCATGTCTGAGAGCAATAGCTCGCCTACTTGAGATCGTTAGAAGCAGACCTGTAAACCATGCTATACTATTTTGCGAACTCCTGTCTAGGATCATGCCTAGGGGACTAATAACGCTTGAGAGAATTATCAACTTAAGGTATGTGATCGCTAAGCTATGTCTAGAAGATGAGGAAGAAGCTTCTAAGTGCGTACTAAGAAGCATGGGCTTAGGAGAGCTCATTCCACTTATAGAGGATGAGGATGTCGAGGACATATATGTTACGGGTAGGGGAATATATGTTGTGAAGAGGGGTCTAAAAATAGAGAACGTGGAAATAGATAGAGGAGAAATTTTGAGGCTTGCAAGAAGATTTCTCGACATGAGCTTTCTTGCAGGACATGATCTGAACTTCGATAATCCATCAGCTCTGTACTCACTTAATATAGGTAACGTTCTTCGGCTGAGGGTGAGCGTAGATGTATGGCCATGTACGGATGATGTTGTAGTACATGTTAGAGTTCATAGAAGACCTCTTTCTCTGGACGAGCTTGCTGAACTTAGACTTGCCTCTAAACCTGTCCTTAAGGGCATAGTTAAGCAGGTTAGGGGAGGTAGCAATCTTGTTATTGTTGGTCCTCCAGGATCTGGAAAGACTACGCTTCTTAATGCTATATTGCTTGAACTTGCCTATTCTGAGCATAATATGAGAATAGTATGTATAGATGAGGCTGACGAGATATGGCTTCCTGATAATGTTCTAGTACTTAAGTACAGGTCAATATATGGCAGAGTTAGAGAAGTTGAAAAAATGCTATATAGAGGCGGAGGCATTCTAGTAATCGGGGAGCTAAGGGAGAGAGAGCACTATGAAGCGTTTAACCTTGGTCTCAAGTCTGGCTTGCAGGTTCTCGCCACCATTCATGGAAAGTCGGTCGAGGACGCTGTCTCAAAGTTCGAGAGACATGGAGTTGATTATGATGGAATGTACGTGGTCCTGGGAATAGTCGATTCTTGTAGGAGGATAGTTCATGTGTCGGTTCCTGTTGGTACTCTGTTCTCTAGGTTATCTTGACCATGTTGTCTATAATCATGTCTAATAACGCTTCAGCGACGTCAATAGTGTATTCTGTTATTCTTAGTAGATTGTAGAGTACTAGTCTCAGAGACGTCGATATGCTTCTAGGTATCTCCTCGCCATATATTTGAGATAGTATGTTTTCTATCTCTGCCACTGTTCTGAGCCTTGCCTCGTCTATTACCTGGTTTATGTTTGTAAATGTGAGCTTTCTTGTCGATAATATGTCCATCAGTGTCTCAAGCTGTTTTAGCTGCATCTCTATGACCTTGGAGATCCCCTTTACAACGTCTTCAGGTATCTTTGCTATGTTATCTCCTATCTTCTGCACTATCTCGCTCGCTATTTCTGCTATGTTATCTGCTATTCTCTCCAGCATCTTTCCTATTGTTGAGTACTCAAGTATGCTTCTTGGGTCTCTAATAGATATGGATATCATCAGTAGTCCCGATGCGAGTGTCTTCTTCAGTAGTCTTCTTATGAACCAGTAGAACCTGTCTACCTCTTCGTCTCTATCTATGATGTCGTTTAGTATCAATGTGTCGCGTTTCTCTAGTCCTACTTTCAGGTCGTTGAGCATGTTTATTATTGATTTCAGCATCTTCACTATGAGGGAGTGGACGTCTGTGTCTATAGTGCTCACAAGGTTCTGCAGTACTAGCTGGTCTCTGCTCTCCTCTATTATTTCTATTCCTGTGAGCTTCTCACGTATTATCTTCTTTATCAGCCTACGTATCTCAGGCATGTCACCGTCAAACTCTATACGGAGTATGTCAACTCCAGCGAGGTAGTACGCTATGAGGAGTCTCTCTATCTTTGACTGGTTGAGATCCCTTATCTCACGTAGGTTTATGCTTGCTTCAAAATGTGGGAATCTTAGAGCCTTCTTTGGTACTATTAGTAGAGACTTGTCGAGCTGTGGCAGTATTATGACCTCGTCTCCAGGTCTGAGATTGACCTGGCGGGTCCACTCCTTGGGTAGGGACACTATGAGGGTTGCCCCTCCCGTCAGCTGTACCTTGCGTGTCTCTGCCTCATGCAGTTTGGTTGCATATGTTATGTCCTCCATCTCCCTTGGCCTAAGTGAAGTATGCTCTAGATGCTATATATAAACCCTTCATTGTCTATAAATCACCGACAGATACTTTTAAAAACCATACCAGACTATGTAGGGCTACCTCACTCTATCGTGATATCTAGAGACTCAGTAGTGTCTAGAAGTTTGGGAAGATATATATAGAGTACGCCATCCTTAAGATAGGCCTTCACGTCGCCTAGCTTTATCTTGCAGGGAAGCTGGATCCTCCTGTAAAGCCTGAAGTTGGCAAGTCTCTCCGCCTTGATTAGCTTTCCACCATTTAGCCCATGTGGCACCGCAGATACTTCTACAGAGTCTATGCTGACCCTCACCTTTATGTTTTCCTTAGGTATTCCAGGCACATCTATCATGAGTACTATCCTGTCACCCTCATCGTACAGGTCTACTGGAGGCTCACGTATTATCGATCTTCCGTGAGATGGTGCTATCTTGCTGAGAGCCTCTCTCACTGTCGCCTCTGTAGCCACTATATCCTGAGCTATCGACGTTATCGGTGGCGTCTGCATGTCAGCGCTTGTCGGTACTGACGTGGTCGTCGTTGAGGGTTTTGAAATCTCTATGTAGCTCATCATTTATTAGGTGCTTTTTAACAATTTAAGACTAGTTGCAGGCTCTGAACGATATCACTAGAATATATATAGCCCGTATCGGTAAGGGGGACCTTGTCATCACATGGTTCAGAGATCCCCACTAACCTCATCTGGGTATAGGAGCGGGCTTGCAGCTTATAAAGCTGCTGGCAAGAAACCCTTATAAAAGCCCTAGGAAATGAGAGAGCGGTAGGCCCCGTAGCTCAGCCCGGATAGAGCGGCGGCCTCCTAAGCCGTAGGTCCCGGGTTCAAATCCCGGCGGGGCCGCCAGTAGACGAGGAATCTGTTAAAGACCCCTCTCAAGCTTAGACCTCTGTGACCGAGAAGTTCGGTGTGATGGTTCTATCATGGGAGGACGTGTATAGTCACATGGTTAAGCTATGTGAGAGGATTCTGGAGAGCAGGTGGAAACCTGACATCATAATAGCGATAGCTAGGGGCGGACTGGTGCCTGCGATGGTTATCAGTGACGTGTTAAATGTGAAGGACATACTTGTGATACAGCTTGAGCACTGGCCTGCTCCTGGAACCACGCTCCCTGAGGTCAAGATAAGACATGACATACCTAGCGAGGATCTATCGGGAAAGAGGATCCTCATAGTAGATGATGTTGCAGATACTGGTGACACTCTGAAGTTTGCGAAGGAGCTTGTCGAGAAGAGGTTTAGGGACGTGGATGTTAGGACAGCTGCTCTACATGTTAAGGTTGGGAAGGCTAAGTTTATACCTGATTTCTCTGCTCTGAATGTTGATCCTGGGCTCTGGATAGTGTATCCATGGAGCTGTGTAGAGGATATGGAGGCTCTCATGAGGAGGTGTATAAGAGATTGTGGATCAACTGTGAGGACAGTGATAGAGGATCTGACGAGGTCGCTGGGTATAGATCTCTCTAAGGTTCCTGCAGCATGTATAAAGCTTGCGTTAGCTAGAATAAGAGAGGTAGAATAGCATGCTGAAGCGACCTAAAGATAACCTGTACAGGCTGTGGCTCTATCTCATATTTGCGGTTACGTTGATATATATCGCAAGCTTCGTTGCTGGACTAGGAATTGAAATACCGCTCTCGCTGGCAAAGACCGTATGTAAGACCGAGATCAACGCAGTCGGAATAGCAGAATCCTACATCCTTCCTCTAGTCCCCATAATCGGTGCAGGCTTCACATCATCAGAGCTACTGTACCTTGGAGTATGCATAAACTATGGACCAGGCGGACTCGCCACACCGGTTCTAGCAGTAATTAAGGGAGTTCTAGCATGCATGATAGCGCTTCTCTTTGCAGTACCAACAGCAGATTCCGTGCTCTTCTTTGCTGCTCTCATACTCCACGCACTAGCTAAGACTCCAGAGAGCAAGAGCAAGACCTGGAGCATGGTTAAGAGCATAGGAGTCCTCTATGCAGAGCATGTAGCACTAGTGATAATAATACTCCTAATACTTACATTGCTTACATATGCTGCACCTTAAAGTTGTCTCTGAAGATCCTCTAGGAGTCTCCTCGTTATACGTACAAACTTGAACCCATACTCTCTAAGATACTTGTACGCACTTGACGACACATCCTCTGCTACTAGTATCCCTCTTACAGGTCTCTGAGAGGTCCGCTCTAGCACCTCTACATATCTCTTAAGCTGATGCACCGCTTCTGGACCTGCCATACCTCTCTTGACCTCTATGACGACGATGTTACCGTTACAGTCTTCTGCAAGTATGTCTATGCTTCCAGCTATCGTCTGATACTCACGTGCAATCACTTTTAGACCCTTCTCGACGAGCTCTATCTTTCTTGTTAATAGGTCAACAATCTCTTTCTCTGTTCCCATAACTTTGTAGTTCTCTGTCATTCCCACATTAAATATTCCTAAAAAATATGGCAACGGTATCTCTATCTTAACAGTCTCGTGAGGATTAGTCCTCGTCGACTTTATTGTCAGGATCCCGTCCTCTACACATGCATAGTTGACGGCTCGTGGAGGCTGCCATATGACTGGCTCTCTCTTTGTAGACTCATGTATTAGTAATGTACCATCTGGCTTAAGTATAAGTATTCTAGGGGCAAGATCGAGAGATGCCTTAGCTCTCCCTTCATAGAGTGCCTTCAGTTTTCCGTATATTATTATGACTCTCCTGTGTCTATTATGGTTTATCAGTTTCGCAGCCTCCTCAATATCTGGATCTCTAATTATTATGAAGTCCTCCGAAGAGTCGCTCTGAGCTTTCTCTGTCAGAAATGTTGTTATGTCGAGCCCTCTCGAGCTCACTGTCATATTTTTAGGCTTCTACATTTAACAAGCTTTCTTAACATGACAAGCTCATCTCTAGTTATATCTCCTGCCCATGCCTCTGTGAGAAGTCTCGATGTCCTTGACCTTACTCCTCTCAACATTGTGCAGAGATGTATTCCAAGGACCTTGCAGTAGACCGAGCTTGCCTTCAACTTCTCTAGGAGAACCCACGCGAGCTCCTGAGTGAAGCGCTCTTGAAGTATTAGTCTTCTCGAGTACCATTGCACTAATCTGACTACCTTGCTCAGGCCGGGAACCTCATCATGCTCTGGCTTGTAGGCTACAGATACGTACCCTATCACTGGCAGCAGATGATGCTCGCAGAGGCTGAAGAACTCTATGTTCTCAACAATAACGTAGCTCTCTATCTTCTTTCCAGCTCGAAAGAACTTGATGTGAGGAGGCTCTCGTCTGAGACCTTCCGTCAGCTCAAGAAGAGCTCTAGCCACTCTTGTAGGGGTCTCTCGTAGGTCAGGTCTGTCAGGATCCTCTCCTACGAGTCTGAGTATCTCTCTCACATGCATTGCTATCTTATCTACAAGCTCTTCTCTCGACATCTTTGTCACCTGTATTGGTACGATGAGAGAATTAATAGATGACTCCCCTCTATTTTACGTCTTCTTGCTTCTCTTTGCAAGTACTATACCAACCTCGTACAGCACTATGAAGGTGATCACCCATATGATCGAGCTCAGCAATGTTGGATCGGGGTTGAATATTGCTATGAGTATCATAGCTATGGCATATATGACAGGTCTGTACTCGATGTACGATTTAGGATTTACAAGTCCGAGCTTTGTTAGGAGAAGCATTATTATTGGAGTTTCAAATAATATACCAGAGAATATTATTGTACCTAAGAACTCGTTCATTATGTTTCTCGCAAGTATGTAAGGCTTAAGCCCAAACATTGGCGCCAAAATCACGTACAGCCTTATAAGAGCATGATATATGACCACGTATCCGAAGACTCCACCCGCAAAGAAGAGGAGTCCGACAGCTGTAAAATATATCTTGAACGTCCTTCTCTCGTGAGGGTAGAGTCCTCTCTTGACAAATTGATAGAGCTCGAATGCTAGTACCGGTACAGCAGTTATTACTCCAAGAAGCATACATATGTAGAATGCTACCTCGAGAGGTGTCAATAGTCCTAGAGTTATGACCTTAACGTTTTTAGGTAGAGGACGTACAACAAGCATGTAATATAGGTATGCTGCTATAGGACGATACTCCATAAGAAAGACAGCAGAGAGCACGTTCCCGTTTCCTCCGTATGGTACTGGGAGCCATCCTACAACGAAGCCTATCACGAACGCTATTATGACTCTTATCAGTCTCTTCCTGAGCTCCTGGAGATGTGATGAGAGAGGTTCAGGCTTGTCCTCGCTCATGATTATCACCTAGTATGGATGATATCAGGAGGCCAGCTACGTGAGGGCCTCCTCTTGATCCTACTGTAGCTATAACGGGGATGTCAAGTCTAAGTATCTCTCGCTTCAGCTTGATGTCCTCTCCCGATAGTGCTGGTGGTACCGCAATTATGAGGCTAGGTTTCAGACCTGTCTCAACGTTCTTGAGAACCTGTCTTATGGCTGGCGCTCGTCTACATATGATGACTATGCTGTTAGGAGGGTATGAGAACGATTCTCTATCTTCAAGCATTATCTTCATGCCTGGAAATATCTTTCCTATATCTATGAAGGTGAGGATCCTTATGTCGTCTGTTATCATTATCTTGCTCTCTCTCATTGCTCTTGCTACATCTCTACTATCTGTGTTTGACCTTATCTCAGCTATTATCATAGGGTCTCCTGTCTCTTCAAGTATTCTACGGTACTTGCCTGATGGTTCACATATCTGAACTATTGCTGACACTATTGCTGCTCTAACTGTCTCCAGGTCTAGCAGCGATGGTGCTAGCACTATCTTGCCTGTCATCTTCTCTGATAGCTCCCTTATTATGCTTTCAATATCTTTAAAATGAGAGCCCTTTCTCACTAGTAGTGGAATGACTATAACTCTGTCAAGCTTATCAGTAATGTTCTCTAAAGTCCTCTTAATGGCTTCCTTGTCTAAACTATCTATAACCTCTATCTGACACTCACCACCGCAGAGGGAACATATGACGTCTCTGAGCTCGCTAGCTAGAGGCTCGATATCGTCGTTCTCTCTCCCCCTGCATGGATGTGCTATCAGCACTATGCCTAGTCTAGCCACGGTAATGACTTAGTTACCTGTAGCTGTAAAATATTTTCTAGTGCTTGCATGTCTGTTGACAGGTCCCAGGAAGATAGAGGTATGTAGGATACCTATTCCGCCCGTTCCAAGAGGCTGGGTTCTTCTTCGGGTCAGGTATGTGGGGGTCTGCGGTACCGATGTTGCCATGTACCGAGGCACATATCCTCCTAGGAAAGTACCAATAATACCTGGACACGAGATCGTGGGCATAGTCGAGGACGTGGGGCCAGAGGTTCCTAGAGACATTATAGGTAGAAAGGTCGTGCCCGAGATAAATATATTCTGTGGCAGATGCATGTTCTGCAGACTTGGAGCATACACACACTGTATAAATAGGAAAGCCATAGGAATAGACGTAGACGGGGGAATGGCAGAGTATGTAGCAGTACCATACGATAATCTACACGTAGTCGACGATATAGACGACCTAGACGCGGTGCTCATAGAGCCGGCAGCAGCCGCACTACATGCTGCATACAGCATCGACAGAAGCTCTGGATGGAGATGCATAGTAATAGGTCAGGGACCACTTGCATATATCTCATCTCTCATCTTTGAGGCATTAGGATACAATGTTACTGTACTAGTCAAGGGAGGGTACAGGGCAGAGTTTTTCAGGAAGAAATTCAGGACAGTGACAGCCGAGGAGGCTGAGAGAATGTTTGAAAAGATAGAGGATAGACCAGATGTGGTGATCGAGGCTACTGGCTCACCGTCTGGGATAGAGCTTGCACTGAAGCTTGTTAGACCTGGTGGTACAATTATAGCTAAATCCACACATGGCCAGTCAGTATCCCTAGACTATACTCGACTCGTCGTGAACGAGATCACAATAGTTGGATCCAGATGTGGATCGTTTAGAGAGTGGGATCATGTTATAGATCTTGTTAGAAGAGGCGTTGTGAAGCTGAGAGAATGCGTCACCCATGTTGTAGAGCTTGAGAGATGTCCTGACGCCTTCAAGATTGCTGATGAGAGGAGGGGACTGAAAGTTATAGTCAGGTGTCACTAGTGTAGACATGTTACATATGAGGTTAATATTTCCCTGAATATGATTTCTCTTGTGAGAAAGATAACGGAGGTGCTGGTCTACGATGCAAATGACGATGTGAGCTTTGAGGAGTTCCTGGTGATGGTGTTAGAGAGGTTGAAAGCTGCGAGATACTGTAGAAGAATAAGGATAGAGATCGTTAGAGAGAACGACGGACTTGAAATGAAAGCTATATTAGGAACGGGAAGCAATCATACCGCGAGATCAGGTGAAGAGGAGGAGAGATAGAACGAGGGCAGTAGCAGTCTACGTAGTGAAGGTTCTGCTCTGTTACCTAGTTCTGGTACTCATATATGTAGCATCAGCATACATCTCATACAAGTATGTGATAAAGGTCCCAACAGGAATGCTTGAGAAGACCACAAAATACATGGAGAGAGCTCTCAGAAAAGGTGCACTAGGCATATTTCTAAATAACCTTGTGCAAGCTACAAGAATGAGTCTACCCATAGTCGGCCCGCTCTACGCATTCATAATAATGATGAACACAGGACAGTTTCTAGGCCTGTACGTGTACTCGAAGTTCGGTTCCGGACAGCTAGGTACAATGATACTTGTGTCCTCACTCTTAATAACGTTATTGTACCCATACGCAATAATCGAGATGTCTGCATATGCGGTAGCCTTGGAGAACAGTCTATCTCTGACTATAAGAATGTTTAGGGGAAATATAGATCGAGCGACATTACTCAGAGTGATTCTAAAGTACTGTATATCGATAGTGTTGCTGCTTGTTGCTGCAGCTCTCGAGTACGTCACACTTATGCAGATTATCTCTATAAGAGGATCATTTTAATCCATAGGGTATCTGTGTCCTCATGTTTGTTATAACTATGTTCAGCTTTCCTAGTGTAGCGGCTATGCATATGTGTTTATGAGTGTTACATACTATGAATACTGGAGCCATCTGCGAGACAAATGTGTAGTACTGTAGCTTCTGTAGAAGGCCCTCAATTGCGGCTGCCCTCGCAAGCGTCAGTGATAGAGAGAACACTTTTCTTGTGCTATTTGCTGGAATGTTCACTGTCACGTTCTCGAGAGCTCTCTTTAGCTCCGTTGTGTTTAGTGTGAGGAGTTTCAGGAACCTGCTATATCCATGAAGTCTACAGTACTGTACTAGTCTGAGAGTGGAGTTGAGAACGCTGAGAGCTGCAGCTGATGGCATGGTGACGTTGAACGTTATCGTGTATGGTATTATGATTATCTTCCCGACCTTGTCATACGTCATGTTTAGTGCCGCGTAAAGCTCTCCCATTGTCCTATATACTGCGTAGCTGTATGATGCAGGTACTATGAGCACTATATTATCATCGCCTTTAGCGTTTATCTCACATTTTAGGGGCTCCTGGTCTAATATGCTTGTCATAGTGTTGTAGAATCTCTCTACTGGAAGCTCAGTTCTCACTTTCCATTTTGTTGCTATCGGCTTCGAGGAGAGTAGAGTAGACTGGACGAGCACTACGAGCACTATGGCTACCACTATACCTGCGACTACCGGTGCAACGATCCTCTTTATATCACTCATTATTACTTCACTCTCTGTTTGTTAACTTTCTTGTTCTGCCATGAGTATCTTCTTATTCTTCTGCTTCTTCCCCATCCACACGCTGCACAGTACTTCTTTCTCACATGGTATGCATGTCTGCCACATCGTGGGCATCTTATGTGTGTCTTTCCACTGCTCATCTTTCCGAATGATGTTGTTCCCTTGACCATAGCTTGAGGAGTTTATCATTAGCTTTAAAGGTTTGTTGAGCTATCCCTTCACCATTAATGTACTATATTACTCATTTTCATGCTATAAATAGGGGCTCTCACATATTTACCCCCGATGTAGCTCATACATGTGACCAGATGGATCACTATAACTTTTCTCGGGACAGCAGCAGGTACTCCAACGAGAAATAGAAGTTTACCATCAATACTGGTCTCGGACGCTAGAAGAAACATCCTTCTCGACTGTGGAGAGGGAGCACAGCACAGACTCATACAGTCAGGATTATCAGTATGTAGAGTAGATATAGTACTGATCACACACTTACATGGAGATCACGTATTTGGACTTCCAGGACTAATATCAAGCATGGCACTACTTGGTAGAACGAGAGATCTCATAATAGTTGGACCTCCAGGACTGAGAGATATGCTTTCCTCATCCGTGAAGTTTCTAGGGTCTTTACCATTTAAAACGTTTATAATAGAGGTAGATCCTAAAGAGAGTATAATGAAGATAATTGAGGACTCAGAGCTCGAGATCTATTGTACAGAAGCTAGGCATAATATAACAGATATAGCATATCTTCTACAATGGAGAGTACCACTAGGAAAATTCAGGCCAGAATGTGCTCAGAGACTGAACGTGCCAACGAGATACTGGAAGGCGCTTCATGTCGGCGAGAAGGTCGTGCTAGAGAACGGTAAAGTTATATCACCTGAAGATGTTGTCGAGCTCAGGAGGTGTGGCCCGTTCAGGATTGTGTATACGGGAGACACATCTCCCTGTGAGAGCGTTATTGAGCTGGCTAGAGGTGCTGACGTTCTAATTCATGAGGCAACGTTTAGTGCTGAGGAGGATCCTGCATGTATTTGGCCTCAAGGACATTCACGCACGATAGACGCTGCTGAAGTTGCTAGGAGAGCTGGTGTGAGGATTCTCATACTTACTCACCTGAGCGCGAGGTATGAGGGCATGGAGGACAAGCTTCTTCAGGAAGCTCGGTCCGTGTTTCGAAACACATATATTGCTAACGACTTAGATAAGTACTATATTGAGATCTACCCGTAAGAGGGTTGCAGTACTCTCGGCAGACTACAAGAAGGCTTACCCAGTCGTGAGAAGCTTGAAGAAGCATGGTTATACTGTGGTTGCGGTATTTAGTAAGTGGAGGTCATATGTGTTCTCGAGATTCATAAACGAGAGAGTCAGAGTATATGGTATAGGAGGACCTAGAGATATGGAGGTGCTTCTGAGATATCTCAGATCTAGATATGGTGTCGATATTGTTGTTCCAATATCCTTCGAGGACTTCCTGTACCTAAGCAAGGTAGAGGATTCCGCGGTAAGGGCTCCTCGGTTGAGGAACGTTGACAGAGCATCTGACAAGTTTGAGCTCTGTAAGATCTGTGAGGAAGTTGGAACACGATATCCTAGAACGTTGCTCATAAAGGTGGACAACGTACATGATTGTGCTAGAGAGATCGAGAATAAGATTGGATATCCAATGGTAGTGAAAGGTAGAGGAGACGCGGCTAGGCCCTCATATGTTAGCGATATAGACGATCTCCTAGAAATATTGAGCAAAAATGTTGGGAGGGAGGTGCTAGTACAGGAATACGTTCCAGGAATAGGATGTGGCTACTTTGCAGTCGCAGTAGACGGTAGACCACTAGTAGAGTACACTCATGTGAGACTACTAGAGGAGAAGGCTAGCGGTGGTCCTAGTGTGTCGTCTAAGCTTGATTTTGATCCTGAGCTTATCAGAGTAGGAAGAAGATTTCTATCCTACTTCAAGTGGACAGGTCCCGTAATGATAGAGATGAAGAGGCATGTAGAGACTGGAGAGATATATGTAATAGAGATAAACCCCAAGTTCTGGGGAAGTCTGGAGCTATCGTACTCGTCAGGTCTTGACCTGACATGCGAGCTCTTGAGGACATGTGGAGAGGACGTTCAGTGTGTACATAATGTTCATAGAGGAAGAGTCTTTACCTGGATAATCGCGGCAATGCACTACCTTGGAGATAACGCGTGGATCTACATGAAGATGCTTAAGAACGTGATGAGAAAGGGTATAGTTAACGTATCTGACATACATGTTGACGATCCTCCAGAGCTCCTGTACGGCATCACAACGAGACTTGTCGCAGTCATGACTGGAAAGTTCAGCAGAAGCAGGTGGAGACGACAGTATCATGAGCTACTTGTGAGGAAGATCGCTAGAGCAGTCAGATCTCTGAGGCTCATAATCTTCGACCTGGATGGAACGCTAGTAAACATACCTATCAACTGGTCAACATTGAGAGACAGAATGTGTGGAGAGCTACGGAAGAGCAGGACCTTCAACGTGATGTCGCTCATAGCTAGGTGTAGAGAGGCTGATGTGAGAGTTCGCAAGATCGAGATAGAGGCTTCAAGAGGAGCTAGAGTTAGATCTAGCGTGGCCCATAGTCTCATGAAATTGAAAGAGATGGGGCTCAAGCTAGCTCTAGCTACAAAGCAGTGCAGAGAAGCAGCATATACGATACTAGAGAACTCAAGAATAGAGAAGCTCTTCGACATAGTCATGACGAGGGACGATACCATGTTCAAGAGCGATCAGGTACTCCTGATACTGAGAAAACTAGGAGAGAGACCTGAGAACAGTCTAATGATTGGAGATAGCATAGTAGACTACTACGCCGCATGTAGAAACACTGTAAGATTCATAGCAGTGACATCAAGCAAGTACAGGATGCAGATGTTCACGGAGCTGAACGTACCATGTCTAGAGAACGTTGAAATACTGCTTAAAATGCTGACAGAGCTCCTAGATAGGAATGTACATAGTATTAACGCATGATGTAGATTCTATCAAGAGACCTCTCAGACATGTCTTATCTCGATGGAGAAGATTCACTATAAGCGACCTAATAAGACATATATTTCATATAGATAATCTCTACAACAACTTCGATGAGTTAATATCAATAGAGGACTCAGTAGGGTCCCGATCAACAGTATTCATTCCAGTACAACTATTCTCGATAGATGAGATAAAAGATAAATTGAAAACAATGATAAGAGAGGGCTGGGAAATACAGCTACACTACGTATACGAACCCATACAGTATGAGGCACTTTTTAAAATGCAGAAAAGCTACCTAGAGAGCGAGCTTGATATAAAAGTCCAGGGCGTAAGAGTCCATAATTTAATAATAAACGACTCAATATTAAAAATGTTCGAAAAAGAAGGAATTATATACGATACAACATATAGAGCAGAAGCCTTAAACACGTACTCTCCACTATACATACATAAGAAAATAATAGAACTACCAATCGCGGTAATGGACGCAGATCTCTTCGGAAGACTTCACATGTCTGAAGAAAAAGCATTAAGATATATCTTCAAAAAGCTGGAAAACGCGAAAGAGAAAAACGAGAAGATATTTGTAATACTATTTCACCAGGAAGCACTTAGAATGAAGGGAGGTAGAATATATTCAGACCTTGTCAAGATGCTCTACGAGAGGGGGTACGAGCTTGTTCGATGTATTGATATCGTCAATCGTGTACTTAAAGGCGAGATTAAGGTCTGACAATTTGTTAGCATTGGTCGGGCCGCCGGGATTTGAACCCGGGACCTACGGGTCTCGGACAGCCGCGCTCTTGTGCGAGCGGCGGCTGACTACAGCCCGCCGCTCTGACCAGGCTGAGCTACGGCCCGCTCTTCTCTGCTGCCCGAGATCTCCTAGACTGGAGTGTCTTTTTTAAGCCTTACTCTATGTCAGTGACCCGGTCCTCTTCACGTCTCTGCCAAGCACGACGGTCATCACCGGCTCCAAATATATCGAGACATGTCAGCTCCGTAGCGTCATCACGTTTCAGGGGGCTCCTAAGTCATCACTATCGTCTATCTATCTCACTATTCTCGATATTAAATCTAACGTCTTTAACATTGTTGCTCTAGGGTCTCTGTCTGCTGTCTCTATTATGAATATGTTGTCTATCGATTGCAGGAGCTGTCTTATCAGTCTCCTGTTCTCGTCACAGAGTACTATGAGAATGTCTCTCATATGTTTTCTAACTATGTCCTCTATATTTCCTGCTCTTGATATGTCTATTACTGTTATCGATATGTTACGTGTATCGTCTCTCATACGTACTCTCAACGTATCATCTCTGAGCTCAGTTGTCGCCAGCGGCTGGATCTTGCGGAGCGCCTTCTCTATCTCTAGTAGTAGCTCCTCTCTTTTTATGGGCCTCGCTAGAGCGTGCTCTCTTGATAGTGATATTATGTCGAGAGCTGCCTTGTCCTGGACATAGAACGGTAATACTAGATATACATTGTACCCGAATGCGCAGATGTTACTTATCAACATGTACTTCTCGAGCAGTGTCAGATTCTGCATTGTCTGTACGTCTTTAACTAGCTCTCCCTCCCATATTGAGACCGATCCGCTCAGCGTCTGGTCACTTATTACGTACTCTCTCTTCCTGACTCTCTCGAGGACTGTCCTTATGAAGTCCTTCCAGGGCTCAGGTATCAGCCACGGTCTTATACAGCTTAAGCCTACGTCTCTTATAGTATCGAGGAACTCTTGTTCGAAGGCTTCTATAAATATGTTCCTATGTTCATGGTTTCTCAATCTTGGGTTCTCTGTGAATATCTTTATGAGTATATCATATATCTTGTCCAGGACCTTTCCAGTGCTCTCCTCGAGGTGTCTGTAGAATACCTGTTTCATGAGTATGCTCTCTAGCTCAGTCTCTACGTTGTCTCTCATGTCGTATGCTAGCGCTATGAATCTCAGCTGTAGTAGGGCTAGGTAGAGTGCGAAGAGCTCTGTTGAGGTCAGGTCCTCCTTTTTCAATTTCTCTACTATGTCCTTCTCTCTCATTTTCTCAATTCGTACGATCGGTATATTAATACAGTTTTTCTATATGTAGTTGATGAGTGCGGACCTAGATATCATGGTATTTAGAAACGTCAGTGAGCTTATAAAGTATCTAGATGATAGAATAGGAGAGATAGAGAGGAAGCTCGAGGACCTGTCCAGAATGTTGGAGGCTGTGAAAGATAGAAAGAGCAAGTATGAGAGAATAAAGAAGCTCGTAGAGGAGATATCTGGCGAGACAAGTGCAACACTATCCACCACAGTATACATATCGGGACTCCGCCTCGTGATAGATCCGAAACCTGTAGACGAGTACGAGGTGCTGGAGTCAGTATATAGAGCACTGTCAGATAAGCTGAATGTCCTGAAGAGGATAAGAGACATAGTTGAGACATACTTATGCAAGTACCTGAACGAGGAGGGTCTGAACGTGATAGTTGAGCTTCGTGCAGACATACCTGTGAGAATAATGCTGAAGATGTAGCCTATATAGGTTGAGCTAGCTCTACTATAGGTACGCTTTTTAAGATGGACAAGCTAGTACTCACGTCTGAATGTTTCAAGTATCGACCATAGTGCTTGTAATCCTTCTAGTTCTCATTCTTGCACTTCCAGCAACAGTTAGAAAGATCGAGGAAAATCTCGAGATATTCCTATTTGCAATGGCCATAATTGCTGGACTAGCCACAGGAAAGATATTTGACATCAACGTGTGGATAGAAGCGCTGAGAGATCCAGTAATGATACATGGCATACCTATCGGAATAGTGCAGGTAGTACTCATATTTGGAGTAATAGCATACTATATCAAGGATAGGATAGAACATTTTGCTGAGAAAATAATGAACATGAAGCATAGTCACGTCATTCTAGGACTCCTCACTCTTGCTCTAGGTCTCTCATCAAGCGTGATATCAGTTATCGTCGCAGCCGTAATCCTTGCAGAGATCGTCAGAGCACTCAAAGTTGATAGGAGATCCAAGGTCCTCTACAGCATATATTCCTGCTTCGCGCTAGGCATAGGAGCAGTGTTGACTCCCGTAGGCGAACCTCTCTCGACTATACTTGTGTCGAAGTTGAAAGAGGCTCACTACTATACTGGTCCTGGATTTCTGTTTGAGGTCTTTGCACCAATAGTGATACCGCTGGTGATAATGTTCAGCATTCTCGCAGCTCTGAGCATACGTTCGAAGGTTGCTCGCAGGACAGTTCAAGAGGCTCAGGGACCTGTTGAGGAGGAGAAGCTCAGGGACGTGTTCACCAGGGCAGGCAAGATCTACCTCTTCATAATGGCTCTAGTCATACTTGGAGCCAGCTATGGCATACTTGTCAAGCTGTACTTCAGCAAGCTCACTCCGGACGAGTTCTACTTTCTGGGCATCATGTCTGCTGTAGTTGATAATGCTACTCTAGTAGCTGCACTTGTATCTCCTGCACTCTCTCTGAAAGACATTATATTCTTTGTTACCTCGACTCTCATATCTGGTGGGTTCCTTGTTCCAGGAAACATCCCTAACATAATCGTTGCATCTAGAGTCAAGATAAGGTTCGTCGAGTGGGCCAAGTACGGTCTTGCTATTGGTGTTCCCGTGCTCCTGGCAGTATATATTTTACTGGTCGTAGCACATATATTGTGAGGATGCTGAGAGACATAGCTGAGAGAAGACGGCTACTCATATGTGTAGTTCATCTGCCTCCTCTACCAGGCTCAGCAAGGTATGGTGGAGATCTTGAGGAGATCGTTGACTTTGCTGTTAAATGTGCAAGAAATGCAGAGGATGGAGGTGCAGATGCGGTGATAGTAGAGAACTTCAATGATAACCCCTTCCTGAAGAAGCCGAGTCTCGAGACCTTGATAGCTATGAGCGTCATCGTCAGAGAGGTAGTGAAGAACGTTAGTATATGTGTTGGAGTTAACGTTCTTAGGAATGCTTGTAGTGAGGCAGTATGTATAGCATCTATATGTGGTGCATCGTTCATAAGATGTAACGCGTACTGTCAACCTGTGACTTGTCCTGAAGGCATAGTAGAGCCGGAGGCAGGACATGTGTGGAGAACGATGAGGTCTCTTGGAAGGAGGATAGAGGTTCTAGCTGACATAAATGTTAAACATGCCTATCCTTTATACTCTCCCGACCCTGAAGATCTAGTACATGACTGTGTAGATAGATGTCTGGCCGACTTTCTTGTTATAACAGGTACAAGAACAGGCCATCCTCCTGATCCTAACGCTGTCTGTAACATATGTAGGATCTCCAGCGTGCCCGTGCTCGTTGGATCAGGCGTCAATCCTTCAAATATTGTTCTCTATAAATGTGCTAAAGGTATAATAGTTGGGACATACATCAAGGATGAGAGGGGGATTATAGATCCGAGGAGAGTTGAAAGGATTAGGAGAGAGCTCGACTCACTATAAGCTTTAATATTATTTAACACTTCTCAGAGTGTGAGAATCTGCATATTAGTGGGATATGGTGGTAGATGTATAGATGCGATTAGAGAGGCTGCAGAGAGAGTCTCAAGAGAGAGAAATGTTAGCTGTCTCGCAATGCTTGTAAATCAGGCCGAGAGAGATGAGAGTCTGAGAGAGATAGAGAGCTGTGATGTAGTGTTCATACATTCTTACACTATTCCTCAGAAGCTTGAGAATATTCTTAACAAGCTTCGTGATAGAGTTCTTATAGTATCGATAGATCCTCTGACGATCTCTATATCTAATGTTGATATAGATGTTATAAGGAAGGCTAAAGAATATTACATGAGAGGAGGCATAGAGAACTATAGGAGGCTTATCCTGTTTCTCGCAAGCTTGATCGATAGGGACGTGAAGGTTGAGCCTCCTATCGAGGTTCCGTGGCATGGCATATATCATCCCGATATGGGAGTGTTTTATAATGTTCATGATTATTTGATGTCGTATAAGTATGCAGATAGGCCTCTCGTTGGGGTTCTCTTCTACAGATCACACTGGGTGAGCGGTGATGTAGGTCCCATAGATGCTCTAGTTAGGGAGCTCGAGAAGGCTGGGCTTGGAGTCATAGTGGTGTTTACTCATGGTCATCATGATCCTCTTCTAGATACTCCGTCTAAGGCTGATTCTTGTAGAGAGTTTTTCATAGTTGATGGTAAATGCATTATTGAGTTTCTGATAGACTTCACGAGCTTCTTCTTTGCTAACAGGCCTATGACCTCTGACAGGTTCAGCATAGTGAGCGAGGAGCAAGATATTCTGAAGGTCCTTAATGTTCCTGTTATGAGGCCTATATTAATGTGGTTCAGAAGCGTCGAGGAGTGGTTAAGCTCTCCTCAGGGAGTTGACTATCTTACACAGGTGTATCAGGTGATAATGCCTGAGGTCGATGGACTCATAGAGCCTATAGTTCTGGCAGGATCGCGTAGAGGAGAGTTCGGGGAGATCCGTGGATTCGACGTTGCTAGGCAGCATGCAACATATATAGCTAGGAGAGTCAGGAGGTGGGTTGAGCTACGTAGAAAGAGGCCAAACGAGAGGAAGATCGCCATAGTTCTACATAACGCCCCTTGCAAGGGTCTCGAGGCAAACATCGCGGTAGGTCTCGGCCTTGACGTTCTTGAGAGCGTCGTCCAGCTTCTCAGGAGATTGAAAGAAGCTGGCTACCATGTTGAGAACGTTCCAGAAAGCGGGAGAGAGCTCGCAAAACTGTTCCTGGAGCGGAGAGCTATAAGTGAGTTCAGGTGGACCTCGGTTAGGGACATAGTTGAGAGAGGTGGAGCTCTGGATCTAGTTGATTTAGATACCTATCTATCATGGTTTGAAGAGCTTCCAGACCTAGCTAAGAGACGAATGATAGAGACGTGGGGGGATCCTCGTGAGCTCGTTAGAGATCCTAAGAACCCTCTCGCAGGCGCGTTATATGATGGAAAGCTTGTAGTTCCCGGTCTCAGGTTCGGTAACGTTGTAGTTCTTCTGCAGCCTAAGTTTGGATGTGCGGGATCTAGGTGTGATGGAAAGGTCTGTAAGATACTTCACGATCCTACGATACCTCCACCACATCAGTGGCTTGCAGTATATAGATGGATTAGCCGTGTGTTTAAGGCTGATGTAGTCATACACTTTGGAACTCACGGATACCTGGAGTTCAGGCCCGGAAAAGGTGTGGGTTTATCCTGGAGCTGTTGGCCTGAGATAACAATAGATGATCTACCACACTTGTATGTCTATGTTGTTACTAATCCTATGGAGGGCGTCATAGCTAAACGTAGAGGATATGCTACGATAATAGATCACGTTTATCCTCCAATGTCTATTCCAGAGGTCTTTGAGGATCTTGAGAACATGCTTGCGGAGTACTCGAGAGCTAAAGCTCTCGGAGACAGGAGTAGGGCCAAGATTCTGCTTAGCAAGATCTTGGAGAAGGCTAAGGACGCTCATATAGAGGTGTCAGATAACGATAGCGAGGATGAGATTGTTGAGAAGATTCATAGAGCTATAGAGACAGTTAGGAGTAGCCAGATTAATCTTGGGCTTCACGTTTTTGGATGTAGGTACGATCTTGATAGAGCTGTCGAGTATGCTGTCACGATACTGCATAAGGACACTGCATGCTATAGGTCAATTATTAGGCTCGTATCTGAGCTTCTAGGTGTTAATTATGATGAGGCTAGATCCAGATGCTTCTATATTCCTCATCTTGGTATGACAAGTATTGAGGTATTAAAGAAGGCTAGGGACGTAGCGATATGTACGTTAAGAGAACTATCTTATGAGGAGTCCCCATCGGACGATGATATATTTCACACTGTTGTTGACTGTGTGAGAGAGGTGTTTAGAGTGGATATAGGTTCTGGATAGAGAGTTTCTGTAGACGGTAAAGCTTTTCAAGACTTTAAGAGACCTCGCTTGAGACGTGTCACAGCTCCGTTCATTCATTGAGAAGCTGGACCCAATACTGCGTCTGATGCCTACTGTTCCTAGGCCTAAGACTCCTCAGCCTCTAACTGCGAGACTGTTGTGGACTTTTGTTGCAATAACAATATATCTGCTCCTCATGGTTGTGCCGCTATATGGAGTGTATAAGGCCGCCACTCCATCTGCAGGTTTGTTGAGGCTTATGTCCCTGATATTCGCTACAAGCAGGGGAACACTAGCTCACCTGGGTATAGGCCCCATAGTCATCGCTGGAATACTCCTGGAGATCCTCGTATTCTCAGGGATCCTCGACATAGACCTGGAGGATCCAATTGACAGAGCAAGATTCAACGCCCTGATGAAGCTGCTGTCGCTGGTCATAGCGTTCTTCGAGTCTCTTGTAGCTGTGACGATAGGGATGCTCAGCGTACCTAGCATTCCTCTCAAGATAGCTGTGATAGTCCAGCTAATGATAGCGACTCTCATAATAATACTGCTAGATGACCTGGTCACTAATGGGTGGGGACTTGGAAGCGGTATAAGCCTGTTCATACTCGTAAGCATAGCTAAGACAGTGCTATGGTACACGTTCTCCCCAGTCATAGGTCCCGACACGTTACCTGTAGGAATAATACCTGCACTGATAGCTGCAGCAGCTAGAGGAATATTCCCGCCAGACCTAGTGTACTCGTTCTTCAGAGGAGGCACTATAGTAGGCCTCGTAGCTACTATACTGCTGGGATTCTTCATACTGTACCTCGAGATGCTTAGCGTACCTATACCTCTCTCTATTCCACAGTACAGAGGAATAAGGTACAGTCTCCCGCTACGTGTAATGTATGTGTCAGTACTGCCAATAATATTCACAGCGTTCACTCTGATCCTCGTGTCACACATGTTACAGTACGTCGCGTTTGCAGCAGTTCACAATCCAGCATTGAGGTGGCTCGCATGCATCCAGCCTCTGCCTCATGGAGGATATGAGCCATGTGTGAACTCTGTACTCTACTTCCTCTGGTCACCGCCACCACCTAACATAACTCCACAGTACGTTGTGGCACATATAATAATCTACGTTGTGCTATGTACGATATATGCCTATATCTGGGTGAACATAGCGGGAATGTCGGCTGAGGATCAGGCTAAGTATATCGTCGATGCTAAGCTCAGCATACCTGGATTCAGACCAAACCTCAAGATAATAGCCAGGTACTTGGAGAAGTACATATTTGCGCTAACCATAACTAGCGGAATACTCTCAGGACTGATAGCAGCACTTGGAGACCTGCTCCAGGTATTCAGTGGAGGTATAGGACTCATGTTGCTCATAGAGATAGCACTTCAGTACTATGGCATAGCAGTACAGGAGCACGTGTTCGAGCTGTTCCCAGGACTGAAGAGGTTTGCTGGCCTCGAGAGAGTGTGATCAGCTAGGATAGCGGTCACCACCTGTCAGCTGCTAAACTCCTCATCACTCCTCTCTACATTTTAGGAACACTTTTAAAAGCCCGCTAGGTCTCTAACATAGCTATGGCGAAGAAGGGAGCAGCAAGACAGGTAGGTGTACCATGGAAGTTCCATATTCCGCCAGCAGTATTCATAAATAGTCTAGTACCTGTAGCAGATAACAGTGGTGCAAAGCTTGTCAGGATAATAGGAGTATGCGGGTGCAAGGCCAAGACAGTCCACAGAAGAGTACCAGGAGCTGCTGTAGGAGACATGGTCGTCGTATCTGTACGAGAGGGAAAGCCAGAGATGAGAAAGCAGATAATGAGAGCAATCGTGATAAGACAGAGAAAGCCATATAGAAGACAGGACGGTACCTGGATAATGTTTGAGGACAATGCCGTCGTGATCACGGACGAGATGGGTAATCCAAAGGGGACCGAGATCCACGGTCCAGTCGCAATGGAGGCCGCTCTGAGATGGCCGTCGATAGCTAACTTAGCTACAATGATAGTCTGAGACCTGGACGTAGACGTAAAACGAAAACCTATAATAAGCCCCTAAAGCAGACCTTCTCGAGAACATGCCCTTCAGCCATACTAAGGTAGTTGGACCAGCCGGAAGGTATGGTGCCAGGTATGGAATGGGCATAAGAAGGAAAGTGACTCAGATAGAGGTGAAGCAGAAGGGTAGGCATCGCTGTCCGAAATGTAGATCTATAACGAGGATGGAGAGACTTGCATTCGGCATATGGAGATGTCCAAAATGTGGATTCACGTTTGCCGGTGGCGCATGGGTTCCACAGACGACGCTGGGTAAGACCCTAGCTCCAGAGGAGCTAAGACTGATAGAGAGAGAGAAGCAGAGATGGAGAGAAAGAGCGAGAAGAGGATAATAAGAGCCCTAACTACGATACCAAACAGGGTAGCAGTATCGTCGTCGAGAGACCCTAACCTACGTGTAAGACAGTTTCTTAACGAGCTTGTCCAAGCTCTACCACGGTCATTTAAGATAAATAGGGGAAGAATGTCCATTGATGAGCTTGTTATGAAAGCTATGGAGAGAGATGCTAGATACATAATGTATATCACTGTCAGGAGAGGAAACCCTGTCGCTATCAGGTTCATAGAGGTTGATAAAGAGAGAGCTAGCTACAGATGGCTTCCCTATCTGATAAAGCTTATAGGTGTTAAGCTCATAGTTGACATGCCTATAAGAAGGATTGTGAAAAACAGGGCCAGAGATGCGGTAATAGTCTCGTTCGACTATCATGAAGTGTCCGACATCTTTTCACAGATATTTAACATACCTACACTCTATACTAGGAACCTGGACGAGCTAAGAGGCCAGTACGATACTATAATTGTTGTAAGACCAGTATATGATAGACCAGACTTCACATGTGAGATACAGATGCTTGATGGCGAGGATTTTGGTCCTCGAGGACCAATAATAAGGATCTCGAGAGTATATTACGTTACTGGTAGAGAGCTTGTACCCAGTCCTGACATAGCTGAGCTTCTAGGAGAGTAGGAGAAACGTTTATAAAGACCCGCTAGAGAATCTAGCTCGAAGAAAAAAGCCGGGTGGTGTAGCGGCCAAGCATGGCGGGCTCTGGACCGGTAGGGGAGAACGGGCGGTCCGCGGCTACATCATAACTACTTTCTACTTCATACTTGGATCATGGGAATCTTCAGGATCTAGAGAAGTCTCAGAAGCTCTTTTGCGAAGTCCATGTAGTAGAACTCTCCCGCCTTTATGATGCATCTCTTACTGATTTTAGTATACTCGTCTTTGTCCATCGTTAGGAAATGTATAATGTATCTAACTATCTCGTGATCTGTCTCCACAAACTTGCCATATGTTCTATCTTCTATCTTCTCAATCAGACCTGTAGGTAGTCTCATTATTATTGGTGTTCCCTGGCTCATTGCTTCTACAGGAGCCATACCGAAGTGCTCGCCGATTCTGAGGTGTACGTACACTTTTGCTATCCTGTAATATTGCAGTAACGTAGCGTCATCTGGCGATGATATTAGTTCAACATCTTTCGCAACGTCCTGTATCTCGTCATATAGTTTCTTCACGGCTTCGTAGTACTCTCTGTGGCGAGGATCTACATATCCTAGGAGAGCTAGTCTAGCATCTTTTACATGTTCCTTAACGGTCTTGAATAGGTGCAGTAGAAGATCTTGTCTCTTTAATGATACGAATCTTCCCACATATATTATCATCTTCTCCTTCCTTCCTATATCGCTCTCTGTAGTTTCCCCTCTGAAGAAGATCTTATCTATGCGGGGATATATCACTACTGGAGAGTAGGGCCATAACATCTCTACTGCTAGTCTCGTTCTTCTAGAGTTAACTACGACTATGTCTGCACTTTTCAGATATTTTGGAGCAAGTTTTGGATATCTCAGATAGTACTCATATTCTCTCAGATTCTCCTCGCTTATCTCCTCATCTATTGGGAAGTGTATGTACATTAACGTCTTGA
>JAADER010000011.1 GCA_013153275.1 Thermoproteota archaeon | reverse complement strand
TAGTAAAGCTTTTAAGCAATGCTTTCAATTATTGATCAATGTCGTCAAAGGGTGAGAAAAATTGGAGAGAACATTTTAAAGAAATTCTTATTAAAAATGTGAGACAGCCCTACGACTCGCATATAGATGAGTTCATAAATTTTCTCGACAAACTTATACGCACCTGGGACATGTCTGACGAGAACGTGAAAAGCAGATACGCGTATCATATCACTCTTCTTCAGGCTCTCAGCAATCGAACTAACGTGATTCGTGCTAAGTTGAACGCGTACTATGCCTATCTTGTCTTCAGGAAACATGCGAGCGCCTACAAGCTAATGAAGAGCAAGGTTGTTGCTGGAGGTGAGAGTTTGTACACGTGGTTAAGAATGTATAGAGACGTTATGAAATCGTCATAGAAGGTTCATATAGGTAATACTTATCTTTAACCACGCCCTCACTAGATGTCTGTGAAGGACGACATAAGTAGAGCACTGGTCAAGTATGCTTTAGAGATATCCTATGACGACCTCACAGACAAGGTAGTTGAGGAAGTAAAGATAAGAGTTTTAGACAGCATAGGCGTTGCCGCTCCAGCATACTTCTCAGACCCAATATACAGAGTGAGGTGCTGCGCCAGCTCTCTATGCTGTGGATCACCACTCTGCTACAGCTACATGTTCTCGGACACCTCAGTGCCTCTGGAGTGGGCCTGTTTCCTGAGCACGGGAATGGTAAGGTACCTGGACTTCAACGACACGTACCTCTCTAAGGAGCCTCTTCATCCTAGTGATATGATTGGTACGCTGTTAACGGTTGCCTCGTATACTGACTCTTCTGGTAAAGATCTTATTACTGCGATAGCACTAGCATATGAGGTAGGTTGCAGACTATGTGATGCTGGTAGCCTTAGAGTACATGGGTGGGATCACGTGAACTATATAACCATAGCGACCACGCTCGCAGTAGGTAGACTACTCAAACTTGATGAGAAGAGGCTCAGTGAGGCTCTCTCAATAGCAGCCACGAGTCATGCAGCGATGAGACAGGCAAGAGCTGGAGAGCTCAGCAACTGGAAGGCGTTTGCTACGGCAGATGCTGTCAAGCATGCAGTGTACTCATGCATTCTCGCTGCAGCTGGGGTAACAGGACCTGACAAGCCTTTCAGAGGAGAGATGGGCTTCATAAAGCAGCTTCTTCAGAACGAGTTTGATCCTAGACCGATTCTGGAGCTGGAGAATCTGCCTAAGCCATGTAAAGTATGTGAGACAATAATCAAACATTTTCCAGTAGAGATACATTCACAGACTGCTGTCGAGGCTTGTCAAGCGATAAGAGAGAGACTTGGAAAGTTCAATCCTGAAGACATTGAGGAGATAAGTATAGGAACGTTCAGAGTTGGATATGAGATAATAGTGAAGGATCCCGAGAAGTGGGATCCAAAGACAAAGGAGACGGCAGACCATAGTCTACCATGGATAGTAGCCACAGCACTACTCAACGGTGAGGTATGGCTGGAACATTACGAGCCAGATAAGATAAGAGACTACAATGTCCTATCACTATTGAAGAGGACTAAGGTATATGTTGACGAGGAGATAGACAGACTATATCCAGAGGCCATACCTAACAAGGTCAGGGTCAAGCTGAGAGATGGAAGAGAGGCTGAATGTAGGATAGACTACCCGCTGGGTCATCCAAAGAATCCGATGTCTATGAGCGATGTCGAGGCAAAGTTCAGGAGACTGGCATCACCATACTACACTAAGGAGAGACTGAGCGAGATAGTGACCATGATAAGAAAGCTTGACGAGATAGAGAACGTTAACAGGCTCTACGAGACTCTCATCTTCTAACTTCCTCGAGAACTCTCCGTAACAGTTCTGGAAGCTTCTCCTGTTCGATCCTGTACTTAGCCTTGAGTGGAGAGCTCCTGTTCCTGTGATGTATCACTGCTACAGGTACCTCAACCTTCTCGAATGCTGGATTATCGTTCTCTGAGTCCCCAAGATACATTATTGGTTCCTGGACCTGTAGAATCTTCTTCAACATTTCGACCGCGAACGCCTTGTCGTAGGCTACGCTGAAGATGTCTACGAACGGGTGTCCCTCGTATCTTATCACTTTCAGGTTCCTCTTCTCTGCTTCCTGTAGTATCTTCTCGACTAGCTCTCTAGGCGGTGGATTCCTCGATGTTCTCCAGTCTATGCAGAGGCCTACCAGGGTCGTTCCAGCCCACTTCTCCTCCAGTATCACATCATATCCTGAAAGTACTTCTCTCGCTAGAGTAACTATCTCTTTCATATACCTCTCTTTCTCATATACCTCGCATGGAACGAACCTTCTACCGTCTCTCAGAACTATCTCGACCCCGTTAGAGCATGCCCAGGCGTGGGCGAAGCTCTCCGTTCTTGGCTTAACAAATGAGAGTGACTTAGTGGTCACGACTGCGAGCGGTATGTACTTTGAGAGCTCTATGAGAATCTTCTCGACCTCTGGAAACACTCTTGACTCCTCTCTTGACACGTCTACAGGTGCTATGGTGCCGTCATAGTCCATGAATATGGCGTTGACCTTACAGGGGATATCCATACGCTACCTCTTGTAGAACAAATATTTAATATGTGTCCTACTGTGAATACTCTGCAGATGGTGGACTTCAAGCCTAGGCACGAGATTGTTAGTGTGGAGCCTGAGATAGCCGTCATGGTTGTGAGCAACTCCAGGTTCAGGATGTTGCTGAGAGATGGAAAGGTTGATGACGAGAGCGGGACGCTCGCTGTCAAGCTTCTCAGGGAGAGGTTCGAGAGGGTACATGGTCCCATATATGTTCCAAATGATGCTGACATAGTTAAGGCCTACGTTAGGTCTCTATCCAGAGACTTCTCTATAAACACTATCATAACTATAGGAGGGACAGGGCCATCGAGAAGAGACAGGACTGTGGATGCTGTATCGGATATAGGTAGAGAGCTTCCAGGATTTGGAGAGCTCTTCAGAAGGCTGAGCGAGGCGAGGATAGGTGTACATGCGATGCTCAGCAGAGCGGGAGCATACGTATGTGAGAGCTGTGTAGTGTTCTGTCTTCCCGGCTCTCCTGACGCTGTTGAGCTCGCCATAAGAGAGCTGATAATACCAGCACTGGGTCACATCCTGTCAGAGATCTTTAGATAGACACGCTTTTAAACTACTCTCACATCACTATACTGTAAGCAAGAGCGATGAGAAAGATGTTGAACGGTACGGAGGAGCTGGTCTCATACATATTCACGGTCCTAGAGGAGAAGTACAATATAAAGATAGATGATGTACCTGGAAAACTACTGAGAAGCATAGTGTCTGAACTTAGAGAGCTTGGACCAAGGACAGACATAGTCGAGAGATATGTGACACAGATCCTTGTCCCAGACCTCAACAGGAAGTATTTCGACAACATGAGAAAATATGGAAAGCTCTTCGGCTGGGGACAGATAGAACGTCAAGTTCATTTCCTACTTAGCAGACAGCTATCACAGCTAGGCTACACGACCTATCTTAAACCTATAGTGTACTCAACGCCTGTGGATCTAGTAATAGAGCAGGGTGGTAAGTACTTACCAATCATACTCTGCCTAGGTAAGACGCACATGAGAATAGCAACATACAAGTGGAATAAGCTCAAGAACATGGGAGTAGTAAGCTACCTAGTTGAGGTGGATAGGAGATGCTGGAGAGAGAGCAAGCTACTCAACATAGTTGATGTTGAGGATCTAGAGGATCACTTCGATAGGTACTCGAGATATAGGATAGAGATGAGAGCAAACCAGTACGAGCAGTGCCTATATGAGATATGGAGAAAATATGTTGATAGAGGGTACCTGGCACTGAGAAACCATATAGAGGGAAGCACCGTATATGACCTCTTCCTGATAGGGTTCTCGAAGATAGGTGTGAAGAAGATTAGAAAGGTTGCTCCAACACAGCTAAACATGGTCTCTAGAACGATAAGGAAGATTGTGAGAGCGTTGAAGATGGGAAGCATAGATAAGGTGATAATATTGACGCCATTCACAATGTTTGATAAGATAGTCTCAGAAATGAGAAAGCATGCGCCATACTGGTTAAGCACTGAGATATCTGTAAGACCTTTCTAACAGGAAATCAACATCATACCAGTGGTATGGTACAGGAACAAGCACGGGAACAGTAGACCTATAGTAAACTACGTCCAAAGTCACGTAGTAGTGTACTGGAACGAGAAGTCTTACACCTGCCTTCTCAGCGATCCTGACACTGTCCTGGACAGTGCTATGACCATGCTCGTGACATCTCTCATCTAGGCCCGACACCTCATATATTAGAACGTCAACATCTCTGAAGAATCTTACCAGACTCTCGCTTGGTCTAGTATCGCTAGAGTATGCTATACTTCTTCTCTCTCTATCTGATATCTTTACTGCTACAGATGGTATGGTATGGTCAGATCGTGCGAAAAATATTGAGAATTCTTGAAAAGGTTTGTGAACATAGTCGCCCTCTATGTCTATGGGGATGAACTCTACGTTCTCCAGATGTTTCTCTATGTGCGTGCGTCTAACTATCTCGACGAGATCATTAATAGTTTCTCTCAGGGCCATTACTTTCAGCTTCTTTCCATAGTGAGACGAGAGGAGGACCATTGATGGAAATCCTAGGCAGTGGTCACCATGACTGTGAGTTACTATAACTAGATCGATATCGTTAACCGTTAGTCCGATTTTTCTCAATCTTTTTAGAATAGATTCGCCACAATCGATGAGGACTCTCTTACCCTCTACCTCGACTATTATAGATATCGTGTCCATATATGGATCGGATACCCACCCGCCGAGACCTAGAAGTGCGAACCTCATGTGAAGTAGTCGAGTATTGACCTCTGTCTAGGTCTTTCACTTATACTCTCACTAACTCTCTTCTGGACTTTCTCCTCTATGTTCTGAGTGGTCCCAGCTCTCACGTAGCCTCTCTTAAGTAGCTCTCTTGCTGACTCCACTATTATCTTAGCGAGCCTCTCTCCTATGCCTTTGACTCTCCTGCTTATCTCTCTAGGGTCTGCTCTTGCAACGTCTTCAATAGTTCTGTACCCTGCCTCGTAGAGTGCCCTAGCTCTTGCTCTTCCAACACCCTCAAGCTGTACTAGCTCTACGAGCTCGCTCCTGACGCCGTATCTCACTCTTATCTTCAGCATGTCCAGCCTCTCAGCTTTCCCAGACATTTCTAATGTTCTCGCTATCTGGGATGCAGCATTCAGTAGCCATTCGAGGGTGTCGGCGTACATTCTTATGTCTCCTGGACCTACCTCATACTTCATGACTATCGTATCTTCAGGAGCCTCTGCCATCCAGTCCAGCATAAGGCAGAGAGTCTTTATCTCCTCCAGTATGGGCCTAAGCTCGTCTAGGTCGGGATCCTCTAGATCAATGTTGTCTGTTAGTGGAAGCATCTCTACCCAGTCTCTGAGTATTCCGGCATACTTCTCGATCTCGCTCTTCTTTATCCTTAGCTTGGGGACCTCTGGAGACTTTATGACGAGGTATAGATATGCTATGTCAGTCCTCGCTCTAGAGTCTCTTAACCCTCTTACAAACATTCTAGCAGTATCTGGATCAAGATAGTTCAGCGCCGCCGTCAGTCCAAGCTTTGTAGGCCTTATCCTGCCGCTCCTCACCTCCGCTAGCTCACTTTCCTGCAACATCTTAACTATGTTTGCTACCCTGTTCTCTAGAAGGTTCCTGAACACTATATTATTGAGCACTCCTCTCTGTCTCGCCGCTAATGTGAGAGACAGGAAGGTAACTATGTCCTTTATAGTCTCAACATATCTTCCAGCTATCGCTGCAAGAATGTGCGTTGAGAGAGGCTTATCCTTGTAGAACTTTGATACCACTGGCTCCGGGCTGGATCTTATGTAGTAGTCCATGAGCTGCTCAACCTCCTCGAGCTTTCTTGCGATTAGTATGGCCTCACCGTATGGGTCTAGTCTTGGTCTTCCTGCTCTTCCAGCCATCTGCTTGTACTCTGCTACAGGTATGGGCTCGTACCCTATCCCTGGCTCGTACCTCCTGTACTCATGTATTATCACTCTTCGTGCTGGTAGGTTAACTCCTGCTGCTAGCGTGGTCGTAGCGATGACTACCTTGATTATCCTGTCTCTATATGCTCTCTCTATGATCTTCCTGAGCTCGTGCTCGAGACCAGCATGGTGGAAGGCCACTCCATACCTTACCACTCTCTTCAACTCCTCCGCTATGAGCTTCGAGGACGAGACCTCATCTATCTTACTCGCTACCTTACTGGTCTCTGACGTGTCTATGATCTTCTTACCGTAGCTAGCTATGAACTGTGCTAGGCTGTTAGCCAGCTTGACGGTGTTTGATCTCGAGTTCGTGAACACTAGGACCTGTCCTTCATCCTCGAGGCAGTCTATTACCAGGTCTGTTACTGGGTCTCTAAGCTTTCTTATGCTACTGTTCTCACCATCGTTGAAGTATATCGTACCGTCAAAATATACTCCTTCTCTCAGCTTGACTGGTCTCCAGCTTGATCTTACTAGTCTCGCCTCGAGCCACTCTGCGATCTCGTCAGCGTTGTCTATTGTTGCGCTTAGTGCCACTATCTGTGGTCTCAGTCCAAGCATCCTTATCTTAGCTATTATTGACTCTATGATCGGCCCTCTCTTCTCGTCGCTGACGTAGTGTATCTCGTCTATGATTAGTAGTCCCACGCTTCTGAGCCATGGTGCTCTATGTCTGAGGAGGCTGTCAAACTTCTCATATGTTGCTACTATTATGTCATATCTCTCGAGCCAGGTGTCTAGGGATCCGTAGTCTCCTGTGGTTACTGCTATCCTGAGTCCAAGCTTCTCATATATCTTCAGGTCCTCTGCCTTCTCGTGTGCTAGAGCCTTGAGGGGAACTAGGAGGACGCTCTTTCCTCTTCCTCTGAGTACTGAGTTGATCATTGCTAGCTCTGCTAGGAAGGTCTTTCCTGTTGCTGTTGATGTTGCTAGTACTATGTTCTCTCCTTCGAGGAGTCCTGCTCTTATGGCCTCTGCCTGTGGTGGATAGAGCTCTACTATTCCTCTCTCCCTAGCTATCAGTTCTTTCAATTTATCGTCTATAGGCAGCTCCTCGATCCTCACACTTTCCCTATATGTTCTCCTACAAGACTTATAAACCACATTAGCCTTCTATTACCCTATATGTGATATATGTGATTCAGAAGGGATCATGGGAGCATATGTATAGTATCATCATCACATATCTGAGATATGCCTGAGGGATGCACCATGGGTGAGAGAATATAAGGCCCCTTCCACATATAGTGAGACAGACCATTTATGAACTTATCAATTGGCGTCATAATGTACCAGACAAGCAACTCAAAGGGACAGGAGCTGGCCGCGCAGAGGATGGTCAAGTGGCTGAGAAGGCTCGGACACGATGCCTATCTCATAACGAGCAACTACCATGACAACGAGATCGTGGTTAGAGAGGAGGAAATGGGCGATAGAGGATACCTGATAATGGACCCGGACCCCTATGTCGGCATACCAACAGTCAGAATAAGAGCGTTCTCCGTGAACTGGCCTCCACGAAGAATAATGTTCAAGGACTTCATACATGTCCTCACGAGACTTGCAGGCGAGCTCAGGCTAAATGTCTTGATAACACACTCAACACTGTGGAACGGTCCTGAGGATGTTGCAAAGTTCGTACAGTGGAGAAGGACGAGCTCTCTCCTGTCAGGAGCGTGTGAGGACTACATTTTCTGCCACATGAGCCACTATCAGCCGCCTGACCCTGCATATTACGAGGTTGAGGAGAGATCCTACAGGATCGCCTGGAACAAGCTTCTATTTCCTCTAATATTCTCTGTTGCTGACCTCATACTCTGTGTGACCCCGATAGAGGCCATGGACATGGTCCTGATGGGGGCAAGGAGAGACCAAGTCTACGTGTATCCTATTGGGATAGACGATGACGAGTTCGAGATATTTGGCAAGGTCGACTCCTCAGACTTCAGGCAACGGTATGGTATTCCTGAGAACGTGAAGATAGTGGCATATCTGGGAACAATAGAGAAGAGGAAGAACCCTCTCGCCGTGGTGAGAGTGGCTAGAAAGCTTAGACATAGGAGAGATGTCCACTTTGTGATTGCTGGAAAGCCTGGAAATCAGTGGGAGGACGTTGTTAGAGAGAGTCGTGATCTGAGTAACGTTACGTTGACAGGAGAGCTCGATCATATAGATAAGATAAAGCTCATCAAGGAGAGCTACCTGAACATAATAATGAGTAAGATGGAGGCTCTAGGTCTGACACAGATAGAGTTCATGTATGGTGGGGTGCCAGTAATAACGTCGGCGGTATATGGACAGAGGTGGGTAGTCAGGGATGGAGTAGATGGTTTCCATGTTGAGGGGCCAGACGATATTGATGGAGCTGCGAGATATGTGGAGTACCTTCTAGATCATCCTGATGTTAGGGACGAGCTAGGTAGAAATGCGAGAGAGAGAGCTAGACAGTTCCTGCTCAGCTACACGACGTCTAGGCTTGCGGAGAAGCTTGTGGAGGTATATAAGCTGAAGTCGAGCATTCAGACCTGTAAGCCGGTGATGATACCAGCATGAGCGAGAACGTAAGGATAATAGCTCCACTGGATCTGGACAGTCTAGACATACCTTACATTGTCAAGAACAGGCCTAAGATAGAGACATATCTTGAAGCTCTCGAGAGACCTCTCACTCTAAGAAATAGAAAGGAACTCAACATACTTAGGATAGAGAACGTGGAGGACACGGACGATAAGACCATAAAGGAGACATATACTGAAGTACATTCAGAGGATCTGTACTACCACGTCAGGTCTAGACCATTCTTCAGAAGACTGATGAGCATAACATGCAGAGTCATCAGAGAGATATGTGACAGCACTAGTAGAATAGATGTTGCCATATATCAGCCACCTGACCTCTGGGCTGGGAGAACCTTCCTCAGAAAGTGTAGCATATTCTCCATATCTACGTACCTTGCCAAGAAGCTCTCAGAGAGATCGATGATACTATGCGTTGATGTACATTTCTGTTATGGAATATATAGCATAGTTATGGACCTCAGAGACATAGTTAAGATACCAACGTTATCAGTATGTAGCCTAAGTGATCTAGATGTAAGGATCTTCAGACATGTTAGAAAGGATCCCTGGTCTGTCTTACCGATACCGATACCTCCAGGCTCAAGAGACGATCTTGCAGAGACAGCGCTTGACCTTGCTTTCAGTCTGGTAGAGAGGTATAGTCCAGAAGTGCTAGTTGTCCCACTAGGACTAGACTTATACAAGGAGGATCTAGTAGGCGAGTTCATGATAAGCTGCGACCTCTACTACGACCTAGGATCAAGACTATCAACACTGTTTGAAGCGATACCTCTCAGAAGGATCATAATAGTAACCGAGTGCGCATCGTCTAGAGCATCCATAGAGAGAGCGTTCACAAACCTAATAGCCGGCCTAGCTGGACTAGAGAAGCCATATCACGAGCCCATGACAAGGGAGAGTAGCGAGAGCTTGAGAAGCATTGCTAGAGATAGTCTGGTAAAGGTTCGTAAGCTCTTGGTAAAGTTCTGGAAAGTTAGATTACAGAGACCTTCTCCAAGAACCTAGAAAGCATAGCATTATAGTTATTGACCTTCTCTAGAGGATCCTCAGAATATATTACATCTCTACCAACGTTCACCAGTACTAGACCTGGAAGAGCGCTCTCTATCTTAGATATGTCTCCTCCCTGAGCGCCAACGCCCACTAAGAAGAGTATTCTTTCTTCTCCAACTATGCTTCTTATCGTCCTTATGTCTTCGCTACCTACTATTCCTGTTAAACCTACGACACATCCATCTGCATCGGCCTCCACTATATCTCTACTTATAGTTATGTACATTGGTTCTCCATTTATTAGACATCTCTTCAAGTATTTCTCTGCCTCTCTGTTAGATGTTAATGTCAGTACTAGAGAACCTATGTCTTCTTTTTTACATTGTTGAACTATGTTCTTCAAGTTTCCTAGTAGTGGATTTATGGTTACTGCTCTGTATCCTGTGTCTGCGATGTTTTTTATGCCTATCTCTACTGTGTCTGTTATGTCATTTATCTTGCAGTCTAGTATTGATATGTTTCCTAGCCTATTTATGTAGTTTGCTATATATTTCTGATTTTTTGCGGATAACTTAGAGATGTACCAGAGGTTAAGTTTATATGCTACTACTTTCTCAAATGTTCTATCGATAATGTCTAGAGTGAACTCCAGTATAGCATTCTCCTCGTCTCTGCCTGTGAGGTATCTTTCAGGTATTGTGTACTTCTCTCTGGATCCTGGGAGTGCTGGGTCTATGCTTATGCAGAGGACGCTCTTTCTATCTCTTATAAGTTCTCTAGCTCTCTCTCTGAGTGACATCGTTAGACGTAGTATGATGTGGAGGTGGTATATATGTCTAAACGTGAGAGAATAGAGATCGAGAGCTCTCTTCTCAAGGACAGGAACATCCTCATAGGAGTCACAGGTAGCGTGGCCGCGTACAGGACGGTAGACCTATGTAGGAAACTTCGCAAGAATCTCGCACATGTTAGGGCTGTAGTGTCTAGAAGCGCGCTAAGATACATAACTTGTGAGATACTGGAGTGGGCCTGTGGTAACACTGTGCATACTATCGATAGCTGTAGAGGCTCTCCCATACATGTTGAGCTCTCCGAGTGGTGTGATATCTACTGTATATGTCCATGTACTCTAAATACTCTCAGTAGAATAGCGTATGGTTCTGTTAGTGACCTTCCATCACTGTGTGCAATATCCACACTTGGTCTCGGTAAGAAAGTTCTCCTCATCCCGGCTATGAGCCAGTCAATGTGGGAGAGTCCGATAACGAGAAGGCTCGTCAGAGATCTCCTATCTATATCTGGCATCCATCTGCTCCATCCTGACACTGTTGGAGGCAGGGCAAAGCTCCCAAGCATCGATAGAATATTTGAGAAGATAGTTGATCTTACCGGACCTAGAGATATGGATGGGTTGAAAGTGCTCGTCACGGCTGGAGCTACGAGAGAGTATATAGATCCTGTAAAGTACATATCTACACCCAGCAGTGGGATAGAGGGCGCATACTTTGCTAGAGAGGCAGAGGCTAGAGGTGCAGAAGTGTACCTAGTACACGGATACATGAGCGAGAAGGCTAAGGAGATAGTTAGAGACTTGGCAGGATCTCACATATATCATGCAGGCACGACACGAGAGATGTATAACATCGTTAAGGAGCTTACCGAGAAGATCAGGATTGATATAGCGGTCTTCGCAGCAGCACCACTCGACTATGAGCTAGCTGAGAGGTTCGGCGAGAAGATAGATAGTAGAAGACTAGAGGAGATATGTATCAAGCTTAGGAGAGCCCCGAACATCATCTCTGCTGCAGAGAACGTGAGAGTTAAGATCGGGTTCAAGCTTGAGTGGAAGTCCAATATGGAGACTATGATCTCTAAGGCTCTTGAAAGGATGTGTAGTCTCGATCTCGACGCTATCATCATACATGATGCCTATAGTACTAAAGTGTTTGGTTCTCTGTATGATAGTGTTCTCATAATTGACAGATATGGAATAGCTAGGAGACTAGAGAATGTTCATAAGAGAGAGCTAGCTAGGAACGTTCTGACTCTCGCCCTTAGGATGCTTGGAAGATAGTGCCATATATATTCTGGGGCCTTTCCCGTTCTTCTTTAAAAGGTGAGTAAGATACTTTACCTAACGTGTCAGTAAAACTGTCGAAGACTGAGATAGAGGTTGGAAAGCTATATTTTGAGCAGGGTAAGAAACCTAAGGAGATCGCTGAGCTCCTCGGATTATCAATAAACACGGTATATAAGGCGATCTCAAAATACAGATCATACATCAAAGAGCTAGAGAGAAAAGGCAGCAGTGATTCCCCCACCAGAGAGACCAGGGATCAGGAGAGCAGTGTGGAGAATGTCGAGGTTCGGGAGAAGAGTGCTCCTAAGACGATGACCGATAGTGATGGTAATGGTAGGATGGTGAGCCTCGTCGAAGATAGGATTGAAAGAGGTAGGAGAGTAACCACAATAATATCGTTCAGAGCACATCTCCCCCTAGTCCCGGTTGGCCCCCTAGAGATGAAATATGAGAACAGTAGGAAACCAGGTTCTCTCACAGAGGAGAGGAGCAACGAGGCCATCGAGAAGGTGAGCGAGTGCATGCTCGCCATAGCTAGAGAGCTTGAGAACATCAGAGATGTCTTGTTGAAGATATCTGAGAGGCTTGAGAACATTAAGATGATACCTATCTCTCAGAATGGTGTAGTAGATACTAAGTCTGAACCTAGAGGAGAGGATGCTAATAGTGCTGGAGATGTGCCATCGTTCATAAAGGACAACGTGTGGGTCGACATAATAAAGTCTAAGTACACTAGTACAGATTAAGTATAGTTAACGGTATCTCTATCTCTTGAGGAAGTACGGACCCATGCATCGATCTCAGGGGCTCCTTCTCATGTTCCACCATATTGTAGCTATATCTTAGACATCTGTTGCTTAGTGATATCAACATGTAGTTCCCTAGAACAGTATCGTTTATGATGTTAGACTTCCCGAGAAGGCCCATGTCAACTATGTCTCTCATAGTATATAACTGAAAACCAACGTCTAAGAGAGAGTTAACATCCTCATCGTCTTCGAGGCTCTCGATCGCAAGGAGAATACTGGCTCTTGACTCTCCGTAAGGTGGTGCACATAGTTTAGATATCATGTTCCTATATTTGCTTAGGTCTATGTAATCGTTCTCTCTAGTCTCTACATGTCCATGGTCTGTGGTTATTATCACCGTTGTTGATCTAGGTCTCTTTCTATCTATTATTCTCACAATGCTTCTTAAAGTGTCCACTATTGTCTCTAGATAATGTTCCGTGTTTACTCCTCGTTTATGTGCTACATCGTCTGGAGATGGATTGTATATGTATGCTAGTCCTCTATCGAGACTGTCGAGAAAGTTCAGGGCCTCTATCACTGCCTCGCTCATGGAGGAGTACTCCTGTAGCTCTGCTCCTCTGTATATCAGCCTGCTTATTCCTCCTTTCAACCCCTTCGGTATCAGGGCTAGAGCACGGACGTAGCTGTCTCTCAACTCCTCAAATATCGTGGTCTCTCTTCCAGTTATCCTCGTGAGATCAAATCCGAACTTTGTCAGGTAGTCACGCTCCTCATGCTTCGCATGTAGAGTCACGTTGAGAGTGTTCACGAGCAGGCCTAGCTCTCTTATGTAGAGTACAGTACCTATTATTCCATGATGTATCGGAGGTACGGCTAGGCTCAGTGTTGTGAGCACTGTGGGAGTCGTTGATGGGAACACAGTATCTATCTTATAAGTATCTCTGTACAATAGTCTAAGTTCCTCACTGCTTTCACATGCCTCAACATATCTGTCATAAACCACCCCGTCCAGAAGTATGAGGAGAACCCTCTCATTTTGAATCTTACTATGTATCTCTCTCCTAAGTGAGCTATATTTAACAGGAAGACCGAAAACTCTTAATATACTGTTCGATAGATTTAGAATAGAATCCCCATCATAGCGAGGAACCCTCAGCATCACAAGGTCGAGAGAGCGAGACATACTTATAAGTTGGTCACATCATCTCTCATAGAGGAGCGTGCAAGAAGCCAAGATTGAGGATCTTACATCTGAGGACTATGTTCGCCTGTTCCTCGAGACGGATCTTCAGGACCTCCTATCTCTTGCAGACAGGATAAGAAGGGAGACGTGTGGTCGCACTGTCACGTTTGTTAATAACATTGTCGTGAACTATAGTAACATATGTGTAGCAAGATGTCCAATATGTGCATTCTCTAGACGACCTGAAGATCCAGAAGCATACACTTTACCTCCTGAGAACGTGGCGGAGACCGTGGAGAAGGCATATTACAGATATGGTGTGTGTGAGGTGCATCTGAATGGTGGTCTAAATCCTGAGCTAGACATAGAGTACTTTGAGAGAATGTTCAAACTAATTAAGACTAGGACACCAAATGTAAGGATTAAGGGACTAACATGTTGTGAGATAGGTTACTATAGCAGACTCTGGAGAATGAGTACAAGAGAGGTCATAGAGAGGCTTAGAGATGCTGGACTAGACGTACTAAGCGGTGGATGTTTAGAGATATATAATAGCGAGGTTAGGAAGATAATAACGCCGAATAAGATAAGTGCAGAGGAGTGGTTCAAGATTGCTGAGATAGCGGCTAAGTGTGGTGTTCTTACAAATGCTACGATCCTTTTCGGACATGTTGAGAGACCTGTACACGTGATTGAGCATCTACTTAAGATTAGAGAGTTTCAGGAGAAGACGAGAGCCATACTTGTGTTCATACCTCTCAAGTATAATCCTATGAACACTGAGCTATATAGAAGAGGAATAGTGAGCGGAGAGTGCTCTAGCGAGTATGTTCTGAGGGTGATAGCTATATCGAGAATAGTGTTGTATGATACTGTTCTGAGAATAGCGGCATACTGGGTCTCTATTGGTAAGAGGCTTGCTCAGATAGCTCTGACAGGAGGAGCAAATGATCTAGTAGGCACAATGATAAACGAAAGAGTGTTCAGAGAGACAGGCAGGACAGAGATAACAACTGTAGAGGAGCTTTCTAAAATGGTGAGAGAAGCCGGGTATCAGCCAGCCCTGAGGGACACGTACGGGAACATAATGAGAATATTATGAGGATAGTATTACCAAGATATCTGAACTGTGAACCTATAAGGATAGGACTACGAAAGATCGTTGGAGAGGTAGAGATACTGGACATAGAGCCTTCAAGAACCTTAGAGATACTATTAGAGGAGAGTCCCGAGCTATGTATGATACCTGTAGCGCAGATAACTGAGCAAGTGTTAGAGAGGTACTACATGTCTGACATATGTATAGCATCTGTGGGTCCTGTCAGAAGTGTTGGAGTATATTACATAGATAGTGTTAAAGTATCTGAAATAGATCATATATATTCTACTAAGGAATCTGCAACATCTGTGAAAATACTTAAACATATATTTGAGACAAAATATCAAAAGAAAATAAAGATAGAGAGAATAGACGTTAATAGGACAAATCTTCAAGAAGTTATAGAGTCGTCACCAACGTTCCTCATAGGTGATCTAGCACTAGAGGCATATTACAGGTACAGGATCGTTCTAGATGTTGGAGAAGAATGGTATAATATGTATAGTATCCCACTAATATATGCGGTACTCACATACAGGAGAGACATGAGAAGTCTAGAGAGTATTCTGAGAAAATTGAGAGACATGTTGAGAAATTCCTCAATCATTATCAATATGATTAATGAGATCAATACTTATCTGAGAGATATTCTCCCAATAGATCTCATAGTAGAGTACCTCACTAAGAACATAGTATATGTCCTTGAACGTGAGATTGTTGAGGATGTTCTGCGATTTGAGAGAGAGATCATCGAGAGCGTTACTCTATGATTCTTATGTCTAGCTCAGTCTCTGAGAATGGTCTTATGTCATGTCTCTTACATAGTCTGTGAAGCTCTATCATTGCTCTCACTTCTGGGCTTTCTCTTGTAAGTTTTGTATCTTTTACATACATTTTGATGAACTGTAGAACCTTCTCGGGGTCTCTCAGTCTTGAGTATTTCATTGCATGTTTTAGGACTTCGTCCACGTTTCTGTATGAGTACTCTATTGCTTTTCTAAACATCTCGGAGATCTCTCTAGCTGTCTCTGTTCCTACTCTCTCATGCACTATGTCTACTCCTAGCGGTATTGGTAGTCCTGTTCTCTTTTTCCACCATCTGCCTAGGTCTATGTTCTCGATGTTGAAGCTCTCCATCTGCTCCTCATGTATGAGGACTCCGCAGTCGACAAGCCCATCTATAACTAGGTCCTTTATCTTTTCAAACTGCACGTCTATCAGCTTGATGTTCTCTATGTTCTTCTCCTCTCTTAGATAGATCTCTGTCAGTATTCTTGCTGTAGTGTATTTTCCCGGTACCGCCACTACAGTTCCGTTCCTGTCTACCTTCCTGATCAGCAGTTTAGGTCCATAGTCGTATCCTATGCTTGCTCCATATGGTATCAGTAGGTACTTCTTTGACACTATTAGGTATGCTCCTACGCTTGCTGCTGTTATGTCTATTCTCTCAACTATGGCTAGCTTGTTGAGGGTCTCTATATCTAGCACTATCTCTCTTATATCTATTCCAGGTGGGTAAGGGATCTTTCTACTTATTATGGGGTAAGTTAGAAAGGCATCGTCTGGGTCAGGGCTGTGCCCTAGCGTGAGCATTGTTAGGGTGAGAGGTTGAGCGTATTTATAAGAAAGATCCTACTGTGCCTGTTCTGTGCTCTGTGGCTGGTTTTGATCTGTCTTCTCCTCTGTTGCTCCTTTAAGCATCTTTATTCCTCTGGTTATCAGTGCAACTCCTATGGGTGTCGTTACAGGTTCTGGTAGTGCTACTAGGACTGCTCCTGCTACTATCAGGGCGATTGCCTTTGCCTTCTTGGTCATTTACTCCCACCCGGTAAGGTTTATTGAGCACCCCTTTATAAGTGTTTTTCCAGCCTTTTTAAGACGTACACTTCCAGACTTATTAAACTCTTTAAAAACCATTCTCTCGATACATATCCTGCCTTCAAGTCACCATAGTGAGACCAAGTCATGGTAGCGTAATGTTAAATAATAGTTAGGACAGTTGAATCAGTAATGTCGGCAACACAGATGATTCAGCCTCTGAAAATATTTCAGAAGCTTCTCGGAAAGAATGTTGTAATAAGGCTTAAGAATAATAAGGCGATAAGAGGCGTCCTCACAGCATATGACAGCTGTATGAACGTGGTGCTCGACGACGCTGAGGAGATAGATCCTAAAACCAGCCAGACAATAGTCAAGTATGGTCGAGTCTACATAAGAGGAAACCAGATACTGTTCATATCAACGACAGATGTCGTACTAGGGTAAGCACGATGACGTCCATATCCATAACTAAGATAGATACAGTACCAATACATAAGAGAGAGATAGAGTTCGTAGAGAGAAAAGGGACAGGACATCCAGACTACATAGCTGATGCTATCGCTGAGGCGGCAAGCGTCGGCTTATCAAAATATTACAGAGAGAGGTATGGCGTCATACTTCACCACAATGTTGATAAGGTCCTGGTAGTTGGAGGGCAGGCACGTCCAGAATTTGGTGGAGGAGAGATAATTCGCCCGATAAGGATAATAATTGCTGGGAGAGTAACTATGACAGTAGAGCTAGAACATAATGGGAGAAGAGAGGTGGATATAGTGCCTGTAGAGGAGATAATAGTGTCATCAGCTAAGAGATGGATACAGCAGAACTTCAGGTACCTTGACCCAGACAATCACGTAGTCATAGAGTGTGCGCTAGGATCAGGAAGTGTTGATCTGGTGGGACTCTTCAAGAAGGGTCTGAGAAAGATTCCTCCAGCAAACGATACTAGTCTAGGAGTAGGTATAGCTCCACTAACCCCAACGGAGAGGCTCGTATACGGTGTTGAGAGGCTCCTGAACTCGAGAGAGTTCAAGGAGAAGATACCTGCAGCTGGAGAGGATGTTAAGGTCATGGCTTTCAGGAGAGGAAGCAAGGTCCTGCTCACGGTTGCTTGTGCACTGATAAGTAGACATGTGAGGGATCGCGGAGAGTATCTCAGCTATAAGGAGGAGATAAAGAGAAATATAGAGGACTTCGCAAGCAAGGCTGTCCCAGAGCTTGACGTTGAGGTTCACGTGAACACTGCCGACGATCCAGACCACGGAATATTCTACCTAACAATAACAGGAACATCTGCAGAATGTGGAGATGATGGATGTACTGGAAGAGGAAACAGAGTACGTGGCCTCATAACACCGATGAGACCCATGAGCATGGAGGCTGCTGCCGGTAAGAACCCGGTAAGTCACATAGGTAAGCTCTATAACATTCTTGCTAACATGATAGCTGACAGAATATATGAACAGGTAAGAGATATCGAGGAGGTGCATGTGTACCTGCTAAGCCAGATTGGAAGACCAATAAACGAGCCTCTCAGCGTTGGTATAGACGTTGTTACTCCTAAGGAGGTGAGTGGAGAGATGAGGAGCGAGATTGAGAGCATTGTTAGAGAGGAGCTTAACCAGGTGACGAAGCTTACAGATCTTATAGTTAGCGAGAGGCTGAGTATACCACTGTTCTAAACTAGATCCTTATAGGAATATCGACCTTATCACCTGGACTCAATATTAGAACCTTCACATGTGGTGCAATCTTCTCGACGATATCCTTAAATATCTCAGGATCCTGCCTTATCTCTGGAAAAGTATTGTAGTGCATTGGTATCACATATCTCGGTCTTATGAGTGATGTAGCGATCGCGGCCTCTCTGGGCCCCATTGTGAACGTCCCACCTATTGGCAGGAGTGCTAGATCTATATGGTAGAGCTTTCCTATGAGCTCCATGTCTGAGAACAGGCCTGTATCTCCGGCATGATATATCACGAAGTCTGGAGTAGCTATAACGTACCCTACTGGGCAACCTTTTGTTGAGCTGTGAAGTGCAGGTGTAGCATATACCTCTATCTCACTTGTGAGCTTTACTGGTCCTCCAATGTTTAGTGGTAGAACGTTCTCTACGCCCTGCTCTGACACATGTATCGTGAGCTCGTACACTCCTACTACTGTTGCTTTGGTTCTCTTAGCTATCTCGACGGTCTCTCCAAGGTGGTCTCCATGGTCGTGTGTCACAAGTATGAAGTCGACTTCTTTCAGATCCTCTAAAGTTACTGGAGACTTGGGGTTAGTTATCCATGGGTCTATGAGTATCTTCTTTCCGTAGAGCTCTATCTCAAATGCTGCATGACCTAGCCATCTTATATATCCTCTCGAGGACACAGTTCTAATATGTTCTTGATGTTGCTTTAAAGTCTTAGGTATTTAAATAGCATACTAATGTACTATCTTACTCAACCTTAATATTTTAATAAACCATGAGGTATAAGATACCACGTATGGCATCACTACTCGAGAAGCTCCCACCTGGAAAGAACCCACCAGACGACATATATGTAGTAGTTGAGATACCAGCATTCTCCAACATAAAGTACGAGATGGATGAGGAGACCGGAGCAATAATGGTGGACAGAGTACTCTACACAGCCATGTTCTACCCATTCAACTACGGTACAGTTCCACAGACACTCATGCCAGATGGCGACCCAGCAGATGTTCTCGTAATAAGCAACTACTCTCTAATGCCTGGAAGCGTGATAAGAGTCAGACCAATAGGAGTCCTCGAGATGGAGGACGAGGAGGGAATCGACAACAAGATCATTGCAGTGCCAGTAGATAAGGTGGACCCAACATATAAGAACGTTAAAGATGTGAATGATCTACCAGAGGCTATTCTCAACAAGATAAAGCACTTCTTCGAGCACTACAAGGAGCTTGAGCCAGGCAAGTGGACGAAGGTCAGAGGATTCAAGGGAGCTGACGAGGCGAAGAAGCTTATAGCAGACGCAATCGAGAGATACAAGAAGGAAGGAGGAAAGAAGGAGTAAACTAGGACACTACCCTTCTAAGAATCTCCTCAAAGAACTTTTTCTCCTCCACATTTTCCAGAACGACTGGTCTACCAGTCATGTATAGTCTAGCTATGTTGTCTGAGTAAGGTATCTTCACTACCGGTATGTTCCTCTCTCTACAGTATCTCTCTATCTCATCTGTAACCTCCAGGTTAAGGTCGTACTTGTTTACTATGACTATTGTCTTTTTCTGAGGAAGCTTCTCTTCTTTCAGTTTCATTATTTTTCTGAAGTCTGCTAGACCAAGCCTGGAGGCCTCGGTGACTATGATATGTACGTCACTATTCTTAAGTATTGAGAATACTCCAGCTCCAGTTCCTGGAGGAGAGTCCACTATAACGTAGTCATATCTCTTAAGCTCGCCTCTATAGGTCTCCATCATCTTTGTCATCACGACATAGCTTCTCTTCTCTCCAGGTTTGAGCTCGCTTATCAGTAGATCCATGTTTGCTGCTCTTCCTCTCTTGATGTATCCTTCAAGGACCTTTTCTTCCTGAACTGCCTTTCTATCACATACTATTGAGCAGCAGCCGCAGCCTGCGCATAATGTGTCTACTATCATTATTCTCTGTCCTGGTATGATTATTATAGCATGTTCTGGACATACTTCGACACATCTGCCACATAGGTCACACTTATCTTCAAGTATTTTTGGCCTGTACCTATGGACCTCCTCAACGTTCTCAATAGTCACGCCTATGCTTCTCAGTGTCGGCTCAACACATGGGTTATCGGCGTCGGCGTCTACGAGCATGACTCTTCCTCTGTCTCTGAGTAGTAGTGCAATGTTTACTGCTATTATGGTCTTTCCTACTCCGCCTTTTCCTCCTGCTACTGCTATTATCATGAGCTCACCTTCACTATCTCACTCATTATCTGTTCTAGGTCTCTCTTTAATGTGCTTGATGTTGCTAATAGTGGTGTCAGGTCAGCATAGCTCTTCACTATTTCTCTACTGTATGGTACTCTCCCTATAACATTGTTACCAAGCTCTCTCTCTATTTTCTCAGTAAACTCTCTGTTTAGATCGTACTTGTTTATGATTACTCTATACGGTATCTTCACTGTATCTGCAACGTTTATCAGTCTACAGCAGCCATTGAATGATTGTGGTGTTGGTTCAACACATATTATGAGAAGGTTTGCACCGACTATGCTCGAGATCACGGGACATCCTATTCCTGGTGCTGCATCTATAACAATGTACTCTACGTTTCCTACCTGTTTAGCTTTCTCTCTAGCTAGGTACACTAGGTGTCCAGTATTTCTTCCAGACACCTCTAGGTCTGAGGTCACTATTCTTGCACCATGTCTGGTCACTCCATAGATTATGTATCCTGTTCTCACGGTCCTGTACGTTATTGCCTCTGTTGGGCATACTAGGCCACATGCTCCACATCCCTCGCAGTACTCCTCGATTATTACAGGTCTGTCCTCCTCTATAGTTATAGCATAGAATCTGCAGACTGACTGGCACATCATGCAGAGGTTGCACTTGTCGTAGTCTATGCTTGCCTTACGAGACTCGTAGACCTCCTCTCTAGAATATATCTCAACATAGTCTCCAAGTGCTAGAGCAAGGTCGGGAGCCTCGGCGTCAGCGTCGACTCCAGTACAGGGTCTTCCAAGAATCTGTGATATGTAGTATGTGAGGTTAGATGCTATGAACGTCTTTCCTGTACCACCTTTCCCGCTCGCTATCACGATCTCTCGCACATGTATAAGGTTTTAGACTAGTCTAAAAACATATCCTCAGACCAGGCCACACACCTTGAGAGCATCTGCAAGCCTTATCCCTGGCTGGACCATGCATACTCGTACTCCCGCCTGCTGGAGCACGGCCATCACGTTAGGTCCAAAATGGGACCCTATTGCACATCTTGCACCTATGCTAAGTATCCACTGAGCAACTGCTACACCTGCACCATGTGGAAGGTCTATACATGGGTTCTGGACTATGTGAACGTTCGCTACTCTCCCACCTGCCACATCTACTACTGCGAAAAATGGTGCTCTACCAAACCTAGGACTTATTATGCTGTCTAGTCCAGCGTTAGTCTCTACTGATGCTACTGCTCTGACAGCACCAGGAGGTGGGGGTGGAACTGCAGGCATCTGAGGCATGGCCTGTGCCCAGCCCCATCCTCCACCGCCCCAACCACCTCCTCGTCCTCTGCCCCAGCCACCACCTCCGCCACCTCCTCCCCATCCTCCGCCTCTTCCTCTACCTCTTCCCCATCCGCCTCCTCCCCAACCCATGCCTCTGATCTATTTGATCTGTCTAAAAAATGTTCTGTCCATCAGACTGGGAATACAGGTATTATGTCTAGCCCAGCTCTCTCATCGATCTTCAACATAATGTTCATGCACTGAACAGCTTGCCCTGCAGCTCCCTTCATGAGGTTGTCTATTGCTGCAAAGGTCACTATTCTGCCCGTTCTAGAGTCTATCTCGAAGCCAACATCACAGTAGTTGCTTCCTATCACGTACTTGATGTCTGGATATCTGTGAAATCCTGTCTTGTCTCTTGCTATCCTTATGAACGGCTCGTTACCGTAGGTAGATCTGAAGGCTTTCCACAGGTCCGGCTCAGTCACAGGTCTCCTTGCCCATGAGTGAGATGTTGCTAAGATCCCGCGTACGACATCGACTGCATGTGGCGTGAACGCTACCTGGACAGGCTTTCCAGCAACTAGAGAGAGCTCCTGCTCTATCTCGGCAATGTGTCTGTGCTCGGAGACCTCGTAGGGTCTGATCACGTATGTACGATACGAGTGCAGGTCAAGTCTTGGAGCATGTGCTCCAGCTCCGCTGCTTCCTATCTTCACGTCTACGACTATTCTGGAGAGCTCTATGAGATCGTTCTTCACTAACGGTAGTAGAGACAGTATTCCTGCAGTAGACATGCATCCGGGAACAGCAACGAGATCTGCGCTCCTTATCTCATCTCTGTGGATCTCCGGGAGCCCATAGACTGCTCTCTTCAGAAGATCAGGATATGGATGAGGCTCCTTCCAGTCATACCATCTCACATATGCTTCAGGATCCTTCAATCTGTAGTCTGCGCTCAGATCAAGCACCTTTAACCCAACCTCAAGAAGCTTCGGCACGAGATGAACGCTCTGTCCATGTGGCACTGCTAGGAACACGTAGTCACACTCCTTGCTTATCAGATCTATGTTAGGTTCGACAAACTTAAGCATTGTCTTACCACGCAGATGAGGATGCACTCTGAACACGTACTCTCCCTTGAACTCTCTGGACGTCGCTACTCTGACCTCTGCCTCAGGATGTGAGAGAAGTATGCGTAGAAGCTCTCCTCCGACAAATCCTGATGCTCCAATAATGCCTACTCTAGCACACATGTGACCTTACTAGAACCTGCATCTAAAATAAACATTACGTACACATGCTAGACGGTAACTCTGATAAAACTCTTACAAGACTTTATGATGATAATTGTGGAGAAGATAAGGCTCGGAATAGTGGTATCAGAGTTCAACTATGATGTTACATACATAATGCTTCAGAAAGCAATCAGCCATGCAAGATTTCTAGGAGCAGAGATCACATATATAGTAAAGGTTCCAGGAACATTCGACACAGCACTAGCAGCACATGAGCTAGCTCAGAAGGAAGACGTGGACGCTGTAGTTGTTCTAGGGGCTGTGATACAGGGAGAGACCAAACATGACGAGGTGGTAGCTACTCAGGCAGCGAGGAAGCTTCTCGACATATCTGTACAGTTCAGGAAGCCTGTCACTCTAGGAGTGATAGGTCCTGGAGCAACGAGACTTCAAGCAATGGAGAGAGCTGAGGAGTACTCTAGAAGAGCTGTTGAGTCTGCTGTCAAGCTTGCGAGGAGACTGAAAATGCTTAGAGAGAGCAAGTACAGTAACAGGACCATAATAGTAGAGTGATAATCAGAGTAGAGAGACTAGCATACATTGAGGATGGAGAGATAAGGATAGTAGATAATGCACAGATAGAGATAGATGAGCGGGGGCATCTGACAGGTGTTGGAAGGGCAACATCTTTGAAATATAGTAAGAGATTCAGAGTAGTTATACCACAGTTTGTTAACGCTCACATTCATGTACTAGATCTCGATCTTAGAGAATATTTTAGAAAGATGTATATAGACGATGTAGTTGGCGTGCCGTATGGAGTGAAGTACCTGTACCTCAGAGAGGTAGAGCCGGGGAAGGTTATGAAGAGTGCTAGATATGCTTTAGATATAATGTATAGAACAGGTACTGGAGAGGCATGGATAGTTGTAGAGTACGGTCCTAAGTTTATTAGATGTTTGTCAGAGATATTTGATAGCTATCCTATACATGTTGTACCGTTCTTAGAGCCTTCTATACATCATCTTGGACCTTGGGAGGAGACCTCGGAGGAGCTCATAAGGGAGGTCTATGAGATCGCTAGCTCTGGATATAATGTTGAGCTTATATCTCCTCTAAACTATTCTATAGATGAGTTAAAGAAAATTGAAGATATTGTACATTCTCGGAATCTGGAGATAATGACTCATGTGTCCGAGACCTCTGACACCTATCTTGATGGTGATCTAGCTCTTGCGCTCAACATTCTGAAGGCTGATGTTCTCGTGCACTGTACACATGTTGAGGATGTTCAAGTTCTTAGAGGTAAGTGTGTTGTTGTTACTCCCAGGTCTAATCTGATGCTTGTAGGTAAGATTAATACTAGACTGTTTGAGAATGGTATTAAGATTCGTGTCGGTACTGACAACGTTGGTCTGGTAGATCCTGACATGTGGTCTGAGGCTCGCATACTTGCTAGGCTTGGTATCGATGTTCAAGCTATCTGGAGGGCGCTCTTTCTAGATCTCTATGAGATGGATGTTGCAAGGTTACAGATTGTCTGTGGTGCTGGTTTTCGTTGGAAAGAAAGGAAGTTTCTTAGGGAGGTGCTCTGGAGAGGACGTACTTTAGGAAGAATTGATGGTTCTCGTGTATGTATGTTTCACTGAGACTTTCCTGACGATGCACTCTGTTGCTGTTGTGCTTCCTTCTCCTGCTCCTTCTTTAGCTCTTCCTCCAGCTTCTTCAGCTCCTCCTCGATCTCCTTCTCTATCTCCTCTATCGGTTTTGGTGGTGGTGTGGTTGCTAGTGTGTATCCAACCCAGGCAAGTATTCCAAATACTATTGCTATCGCTATGAACGCTGTGACCTGTAGTGCTGCTATGGAGACGCTCATGGTGAATATCTTGTTTATTCCTGCGACAGGTATGTATGGTCCAAACATGAGGAGTGCATATACTATTATCACTATTATGCTAATTATTATCAGTCCAACACCTACAGCTTGATCCTTATGCATAACATGGTAGTGTTATGATACAAGTTTTTAAGTAGTTCGTTCATATTATTAATCAAGGTGTCTAGGAGAGCTATAAGATATGCTATCCTGGACGTTGACGGCGTCGTTATTAGACATAGAAGTAGTTGGCAGTACATTCACTCAGTACTTGGAACGCGAGATATCGCTAACATACATAGAGAGGCGGCTCTGGAGAAGGGACTGATAGACTACAGGGACTGGGCGTTTGTTGATGCATTTTTGTGGAGGAACTCTTATAGAGGAGATATATCTCTCACATATGATGACTTGGTTCCAGGTGTCCTGGATCTTCTGAGACTTCTCAGGAAGCATCGTGTGATGGTGATAATGGTCAGCGGTGGTCTGGAGCTCGCTTATGACCTTGTTAGAGATTATGTTGATCTCTACATATCTAACAGGCTTGTATATAAGGATGGTAGAGTGTTCTCTGTTAAAGTTAATGTCTGTTCTAAGGACTGTATTATAGATGTTCTTGAGAGAGCCTTCAACATCGACTGGGATAGGACTGTTGCTATTGGTGATGGTAGTATAGATATGCCTTTCATATCTCGTGCAGGTTACTCCATAGCTTTCAACCCTGTTGAGGAGGATGTTGCCAAAGTTGCGAGGTTCGTCGTATATAGTGGAGATATGTATCCTGTGATAAGTATAGTTAGGTGCCTTCTTGATAAAACATTATAATCATGTAACCTATCAGAGACCTGAATGAGCATTGAGGACATAACATCTATACGAGACCTCTCTATTCGTAAGATATTCAACTCTAGAGGAGAGGAGACTGTTGAGGTCGAGGTAGAGCTCGAGGGAGGGTACGGTAGAGCTGCTGCACCTGCAGGAGCATCAAGAGGTAAACATGAGGTCGTGTACTTTCCAAATGATAGTGTCGACCTTGGAGTGGAGGCATTCGAGAGGTACCTTGTTCCTGAGCTGGTTGGTCTGGACGCGTCTAACCAGGTGCTGATAGATCTCAAGCTTGAGGAGATCGATGGTACTGATAACTTCTCTAGAATAGGCGGTGCTGTAGCGATCGCGACCTCCATGGCCGTGGCTCGTGCTGCTGCTGATGCTCTCGCGATACCGCTCTTCCAGCATCTTGGTGGGGCCATGGCCAGATATATTCCATATCCTGTCGGTAACGTTATAGGCGGTGGAAAGCATAGCAGAGGGCTTGGACCTGACGTTCAGGAGTTCCTCTCGATACCTGTCGGAGCGCCCGATGCATACACTGCCGTGAAGGCGAACTTCGAGGTTCATAGGACGGTCCTCAAGGAGCTCATAAAGGAGGACCCGACGTTCACTGGAGGGAGGAACGATGAGGGGGCCTGGACTCCGAGGATATCTACTGAGAAGGCTCTGGACATCCTCTCTAGAGCTACGAGGGAGGTAGGTGAGAGGCTTGGTATAGAGATCAGGATAGGTATAGATGTTGCAGCTGACACTCTGTGGAACGAGGAGAAGAGGAAGTACGTGTACAAGAACGAGGGAGTTGAAAGAGACACTAGACAGCAGATAGAGTACATGAAGCACCTGATAGAGAAGTACGACATCTACTACATAGAGGACCCATTCCACGAGGAAGACTATGAGAGCTTCGCAGAACTCACATCAATGTTCCCAGACAGAATAATAGTAGGAGACGACATCTTCGTAACAAACGAGGAGAGACTAAGAAGAGGAATACAGATGAAGGCAGCAAACGGAATAATAATAAAGCCAGACCAGATAGGAACACTATCAAGAGCAAGAAGAACGGCAGAGCTAGCAGTATCACACGGCTACACTATAATAGTATCACACAGATCAGGAGAGACAGAGTACCCAATACTAGCACACATAGCAGTAGGATTCGGAGCACCATTCATAAAGACAGGAGTAACAGGCGGAGAAAGAGTAGCAAAACTTAATGAACTCATAAGAATATGGGACTACCTAGGAAAAGCAGCAAGAATGGCACAACCAAAGAGGAAATGATGAGTGTAACGGGCACAGACAGGTGAAGACTCGGTTCTCGGCTGAAATCAGCATAGGCGTAACCAGATCATCAAATCACAGGTGGGCTGGACTCATCACCCTAAAAAATGAATATGAGAGGGGAGGTGCCCCAGTAGGGAGGCACCCCCTCATCTAGGCCCTACCGGGCCCATCAGGGTTCTCCCAGAAACATGTAAAGAGAAACAGCTTAAATATGTTACCACAACAGGAATAAGGGAATAAGGTCCTGTAGCAATCTAGCTCGGTGATACTACAAGTATCCTAATGATCTTAGTCTCTGTTTCACTAGCTCCTCATCTTCCTTAGTCATCGCAGTCTGCTCTTCCTCTGTAAGAATCTCATTAAGCACGAACTCTACAAACTCCTCAACAGTGTTGAATCCTCCGACCTTCTCTATGTATTGTCTAGCTTTCTCATAAAGCTCCTTCGAGATCTGTATAGTTACCTTCTCGGACATTCATTAACTAGTGTCTCTCTAGCGTTTAAATATTACTGTACTGCAGGCACTATCCTAAGCTTGATCTATCAGATTTGAGGGTTAGTGATCTTACCTGCGAGATAGGCTGTAGGTTTCGAAGTGCCTTGTTAGTGATCTTCTAGCAATCTTCTCAATGTTTTTGCTATTTCTTCAACATTTTTAGGAGGTTCTAACTTCTCGCTACATGTGAACACTGCATGTTCACCGTGGTTTGAGTCGTCTGCCCCTACCTGGGTCTCGTAGCTGTATGCTGAGCCGTGTCCGATCTCCCAGTTTGCACCATAGTGTAGGTTGTTGAAATATATTGTTATATCTGGCATGTATCGTGTACGTGGTCCTCTATATATTTCCCATTTGAAATATATCTTGTTCTCTATCTTCTTTCCATCTGGATCTGTGACCTTTGATAGGATGTCCGCTACCTGTCTACACGTGTCGTGGTACTCTTCCTGTGGTACTACTCCTCTTGGTTCTCTTTCTTTCAGGTTTATCCATATCTGTCCTACGTATGCCCCCCAGCTCCACGCTATGGTGCGCTCCCAGTCTATGAGACCTCTCTCGTCTGCCTCCTTCAGTGAGATGGGCCTGCTTGGCCTATCTTTCAGTTTCATTAGACCCTCGCTCACTAAGATCTCGTTCACGTTCACTCTAAGATACATACGCTTAGCACCGTGATCAGACAGGAGGACGAACTTGACATTGCTAGGAACGCTTCTCAGAACCTCACTAAACCACTTGTCGATCCTCTCGTAGAGTCTGAAGAGGCCATTCTCAAGCTCAGGATCGTGCACGTATCTAGGATGCTCCTTGTCGAAGTACTTCCATAAAGTATGGTTAGCACGATCAATGCTCATCAGGACGCATGTAGCCAAGTCCCACTCATGGTTTCTCAGAAGTTTTATAAATATCTTCATGTCTTGATCAATCTTCTTCAGAAGAAGACTATACAGCTTATGCGGGTCCATACGCTTATATCCAGGAACGTCAATCACATACTCCTCGTTCTCTATAGCAGAGAGAACCTGACTCTTGATATCCGGAGGATATGTGAAACCAGGATCGCTAGGAGAAGGACAGAAAAAGTCGCTAACCACGACACCTCTCACACTTGGAGGAGGATACGTGCCAGGAACATAGCAGAGAACTACCTTGCCACCCCTAGAACAGACATAATCCCATATGAACTTAAATCTCTCAACCATCCTACGATATAAACAATCTGAAAGATGTATATGTTCCCGGCTCTCTAACCTTGACATCGTAGAGCCCGAACCAGCCTGGATTGAACCCTGAGAATATTGTCAGCCATGCAGGGATAGTTATGGGAGGAACAGTAGTGGAGTAGGGGCGAGGTTCTCTAAATGTGGAGTTGAAGTTAGGAAGATCCTTCCAGAACTCGCGAAGCATACTATATTCTGCACAGTCAATGCCAAGAACGAGCAGCCGGTTCCTCTCAGCCACATGTAGGGGTAGTACATGGACTATTAAAAGTTTCTTCCCTCACGATCGTTGATCTACCTCTTTCAAATCTATATAATTACATTATACTATAATGATCATATTATTGAGACTATACGCATAAATGATATATAGAAGCTATACTTAATAACGATAACCCTACAACTATCACTGAGCTGTCAGTGAACCCTAAGCTAATCATAGAGAACTTTGGACCATTTGAGCACGCAGAGATAGAGTATAGGCCACTAACGATCTTTGTTGGACGAAATAGTGTAGGCAAATCACTTCTACTATATCTCACGTGGGCACTATCGATATCTGCACCTCAATTTGAAGTTTTTGAAAGATATCTCACATTGGATGAGAGTCGTATGATAGTTAAATTGTATGAAAGTATTATAAAGAGCCTTAGAAAAGGCGATGATATTGATAGTTATGTTAAAGATTTTATGAGAATATTTTTAAAGCTTCTTCCTAGTGCATTTCTAGAATCCTTAAGGAATAGTCTTAGAATGGTGTTTAACGTTGATAATCTTAGAGAGCTTGTCAGAGAGGGGACTGAGAGTGCCAGAGTGACGTTAGAGGGGGGCCTGGGTTCATGTCTCACGGTTAAGGTGAAAGATGATGTCGAGCTAGTAGATCATTATATGGCTGTTGATGATTATCTTTGTGAAGTAACGTTCAAAGCATATAGTAATAATACGATATTTTTTAAAGGAGCACGCTTACGCGCTATATTGTCGATATCTAGCTTAGCAGATCTATTGAAGCTTACTTTCATAGTTATCTCGGACTATCTTGCTCATCTTTTCTCGTTATTCTTTCTTCCGGAGCACATGTCTGCTCTTCTTGTGGACGGTAGGGCAGGCATAGCTAGGACCCTGCTTAGTCCATATGTGCAGAATCTCTTAATAGGTAGAGGCCTCTTCTATCCTGATCTTAAGCTCTCGTCTCTATATTTCCAGCTTGCTGAGCAGCTTTACGAGGGCAGGATCAGAATAGAGGTGTCAGAGGATCTTCTTAAAGAGCTGGGATGCAATGTGAGGTCAGTTCTTGAGGGAGGAACATTTAAGATATATGTTGACACATGGAGTAGAAAGTCCCTCCGCTTCGAGAGAGCTCCCTCGGGAGTCCGCGAGATACTTCTAGTGAGTCTCGCGTTAGCGTCTGAGGAGAATCCTAAGATAATACTTATTGAAGAACCTGAAGCACATCTACACCCTAGGGCTCAGAAAATATTCGCTAAGGTCGTAGCTAGGTCAATAAACATGTTGAACAAGTTCATAATATTTACGACACATAGCGACTACATAATCTACAGTCTAAGCAACCTGGTAGCACTATCAGGCATGAGATCTAAAGAAAAATTGAAAGAACTAGGCTACGAGGAACATGAGGTCATAGAACCTAACAAAGTTGCAGCATATCTAATACGCCAGGAAAATGATAAGTCAATAGTAGAGAGACTGAACGTCACATCAGAAGGAATACCCGAAGAAGACTTTGCAGAAATAGCGGCAGAGATAACTGACGAAAGAGCAAGAATATACTTTATGAGAAAATGATAATAATAGACCTCGAGAAGATAGCAGACGAGGTAGAGATAAGACAGGAGAAACATGCAGACAGATTGATCATAATTGGAGATACTGTAATAATAATCGAAGAGACAGGAAGAATACATACACGTGATGACGTAGAGAAGATCATAAACACGATAAATGAGTTAATCAATGGAAAGCTAGGAGAATACGTTGCTAGCAAGACGAGAAATAGAGATATTACTCGCATAGTTGGTATAATTCATTCGAGAGGTTCCTCAAAAGGAAAATCAGTGCAATATATCGCATCAGTAAATAGAGAACTTCAAGAACGTTACAGAGACTTTTCAATATCTCTGCTATCTCCCGCGTCCTGTAGCAGAGATCTTATGAATAAGCTTAGGAAATTGAATATCGAGATACGTTAATAGGAGCAGTCGGGAGAGATCTAGCGTGAGTGCTGGAGATATATTAGAATCTTACATAGTACCTGAGCTAAACATTAATTTTTGTAGATAGGATAACAGAATATAAGAAATTGATAGAATGGCTGTCCAGGTCGGGAAGAGTCTGGAACTTCACAATATATGGACCATGGGGCTCTGGAAAATCAGAGTTTGCTAGAGCATTTACATGGTCTATGAAGAACAAAAATGAGAACATAGTGCTCTATCTCGATCTTTCTAGAGAGAAATCAGACATAGTACTACTATCAGATTATGATAAGTCTAAGCTAATTATAGAAGTAATTAAAACGTCATTAGGAAAATTAGGTGAAATAATTCTAAAAATGTACAAGGTCATTAGAAAGATTGTAGAAATATGCAAACTAGAGAATCATAGGTTCATAATCTTTATAGACGAAGTTAAGCATGTATTACACTATCATAGCGATTCCATAGAGTATCTAGTATCCTCTGCTGAAAATGTTGCTCGTGATTGTGTTAGAGATCTTAATTTAAAGAGTATAAATATTATATTTATCACGAGTGAGCAGACTCTTGTTAGAGATTTCTTAAAATGTGAAGGAAAGTTCTTAACTACTCTCTTATTTTGGCATCTTGATAGAGAAGGCTTCTTCAAACTCATGAAAAACCTTGACTTTCATGATGAACATATTATCAATATATTGTATAAGTTATCTGGAGGCTGTCCTAGGCTTGCTATAGATTTTATAAAAATGTATAGACGAGATATTACGCTTCTCGTTCTTGATTATGTTGATAGGTTTATGAGAGCATTATTAAAATACTTGAGAGTTAGTGGTAAATATTTTGACGATATTTTAAAGGAGTTTAAACTTATTTTAGATAATGTTGATAATGTTGAGTTATGTGGTATATATGATATTTTTCTTGAGCATAATATCACTATTCCTCTAGTACCCTCCTTTAAACATTTAAGTCAGGTTCAGGGTGATTATGTTGGAAAGAGAGCTGGTTTTCAATTACCACTCTACTACTATATTACACGTCTAATTTTTGAGAAGGGGAGTATAGATATTGATAGTGATGATGTTAAAAGATTGATGAGTTATCTTGAGTCAAGTTGAGACATGTTTATAAGCGACTTAGTTTTTACGTTTTTAGTGGTCTAGTGTTTCCTAGGTTATTTATTGAGAATTTTGGACCTTTTGAGAAGATTAATCTTGAGATTAAGTCTCTAACTCTCTTTATTGGACGTAATAGTGTTGGTAAGTCTATGATTCTTTGTCTTCTCTGAACTTTATCCTCTTCTTTTCCTGATATGAGTAAGATTGTGCGAATTTTTGAGAGAGAAGATGTCTGAGGAGCATGCTGATAAGTTGCTAATAGTTGAGGATAATGTTGTCGTAATTATTGAAGAGACTAGAGGAAAGAAAGAGGATATAGATAAGATCTTAAACACTATTAATAAGATAATTAACGAAGAAATCTTAGAAAATATGTAAATATTTCGAAAAGAAGCGTAAGAAAATTCATAGGTATAATTCATTTTCAAAAGAGACCTGACATACCACTGATTAAGACTATAGGGAGCATAAATAATGAGTTAAGGAGAAGACTCAGAGAGAAGGTAATTATAACACTCGTGAACTGTTATGGCGAGCTTCGTCAAATGATGTTCACGTTAGCAGGTACTTCCTAGCGTTAGTATAAGTATACTTCGATTCCTTTCAACTTAGCTTGTTCTTCAACGTCCTCCCCTACCAGTGCTCCAACAAGTATTGGAATAATCTTCTTACCTGCAAATCTTTTAGATACAAGCTCAACCTTAGATAGAAGTCTACCAATATCCTCGATCTTAGGCTTAATCTTTACTTCAATTACATAGACAGACCTATCTGTCTCTAGTAACAGATCAACTTCCTTATTATCAATCCTGTAATTTCTCCTTTTCATCAGTATTTTCTCACCTCTTTCTCGAATATTCTCCTTCAGGTCATCCAGTAGAGCTTTAGTGTAGAAACTTTCTGCTAATGCTCCAAGTTCAAGCTCAACTCTACCAAGCCTCTTCTCGATTTTATCAAACCTTTTATCATGTTCCTCTAACTTTCTCTCTATCCTACTCAACCTCTCATCATGTTCGGATAACTTCTCCTCTATTCTCCTAAATCTCTCATCGTGCTCAGATAACTTCTTTTCAATCCTGTTAAACCTCTCGTCATGTTCTTTCAACTTTTCTTCTATTCTCTTAAGCCTCTCGTCATGATCGGACAACTTTCTCTCAATTCTATCCAATCTTCCATCATGTTCTTTCAATTTCTCTTCGATTTTCTCAAGTCTTTTATCGTTCTCAGACAACTTTTTCTCAATTCTATCAAGTCTCTCGTCATGTTCTCTTAATCTCTGATCGTGTTCTATCAATATCTTTCTCATTTCCTCAATATTTTTAGCTTGTTCTTTCAACTCGTTTTCTATTCTGCTAAGTTTGCTATCATGTTCAAGCAATATTTCAGCAATCTTATTAAGATCTTCTCTCAATCTCTTCAATTCATTAAGTATCTCTAATATTCCCAACTTAGCAGCAACAGCAAGACGAAACT
>JAADER010000031.1 GCA_013153275.1 Thermoproteota archaeon | reverse complement strand
TCTAGGTGTTGAGCCTGGTGATTATGTTGAGATTGTTGGTAATAGGAAGGTTGCTTATGCTCAGGTTTGGCCTGCTTATGCTGATGATGAGGATAAGGATATTATTAGGATGGATGGTATTTTGAGGCAGAATGCTGGTGTTGGTATTGGTGATAAGGTTCGTGTTAGGAAGGCTAATTTGAGACCTGCTCAGAGAGTTGTTATTGCTCCTGTTGGTGAGCCTGTTCGTGCAGATGCTGAATATCTAAAGAGAGCATTCCTACTCGGTAAACCAGTATGGAAAGGAAGCATCATAGAAATACCATACTACACAGGAAGCATAAGATTCGTAGTAACACAAGTAACACCAGGACCAGCAGCATACGTAGGAATAGACACAGAAATAACAGTAAGAGAAGAACCAGTAAAAGAAACAGAACTAGAAGAGCAGGAAGTCGAGATAGAAAGGATTGTCGAAGAGAAGCATGAGGTCATAAGCAGGGAGCCTATAAAGTATCCGAGCCATAGCACATATCCGAATCTGAAATTCGTAATTAATAGCCTGATCGGTAAGTGTATCGGATGGGTGGGCTCTGAGGTTCCCGTTCGTAGGTTGAGGTCACATATCACGGTTACTAGCGGTATTGACTGTTTTGGTGTTCTCGGTTTTGGTGGCTTTGGCGTTGCGTTGTTATGTGTTGATGAGTCTGGTAGGAATGTTGTTGTTAAGATGCCTCGCGATCTCTACGATGCTCTCAGAGACGGTTTTCATGATTATTCTGTTGTTGCATGTTTTCGCGATTCGTTTGTGAGGGAGGCTGAGGTTCTCAGCAAGCTTGATCATATCCACATAGTCAAGCTTATCAGATGGAGCGATGATCCAGTGTTTCTAGTATATGAGTTCTGTGATGGTGGTGATCTGCGTAATGTTCTCTCTAGGTCTAGTAAGCTAGAAGTCGAGAAGACTGTCATCCTCGGAGTCCAGGTTGCTTCTGCTCTTAGGCACGCTTACGAGCGTGGTGTCGCCTATCATGGTGATGTTAAGCCTAGTAACATCCTGTTTACACGTAACGGTCTCCTGAAGATATCTGACTTCGGCATATGTAGGTTAGTGTCCTCTACTACTGGATCAACTCTCTATCAGGGCAGTCCCGGCTACTCTGCTCCAGAGCAGTTGATCTACGGTCTTGGCGCACCTGGTCCAAAAAGTGATGTGTTCTCTCTTGGAGTGGTGATGTATGAGGCTTTGACTGGTTCAAACCCATTTAAGGGCCGTTCACCATCAGAGTATGAGAAAGTGATAAGTAGTCTTGAGCTTAGTACTGGGATAAGAGAGCTTGACAGACTTATTCTTCGAATGCTAAGTTTTAGACCTGATAACAGGCCTAGTATAGGGGAGGTCATAGAGGCTCTTGCTAAGATATATGTGGAACATCTATGTTAGAACATTGTTGATGCTCTGAGCAGGGCTAGCAACAGTATTACTATTGATGTTAGTATCATTCCTATTGCTGAGTATGTTAGAAATCTCTTCACCACTATCACCATACTTTCTATCTCTTCTGAGTATGGGTGCATCGTATTGATATGATGTTCCACATCTGCTCTCGCTAGAAGGTTCGTTATCACGCTCACCGCTAACAGTACTATGCAAGACCACAGCAGTAGTGACAGAGGGTTCCTAAATCCTCCAAGTATGAGACTCCCTATCTGTACTACATTGTCTAACGCTTTCAGATAGAGGTGCACTACCGTTGCTAGTAGTAGCGCACTAAGCGAGAAGGTCAGTATCTGGTACTTTCCCATACCTGTAGAAGTCTTCTGAGCCTATTTATAACAAATTCTTTACCGAGCACGGCAAAGTACGGCGCTATTCTTGGTCCGCTCTCTTTACCGAAGAAGGCTATGTAAAGTATCTTGAAGAACTCTCTCTCAACCTTCTTATCCTCCTTAGGTATCGACTTCATAGCCTCCTTTATTGCCTCATCACTCCACTCTTCTAGACTCTGAAGCTTATCGAGAAGAACCTTCACTTTCTCTATTGCCTTCTCAGAGACTTGCTTCACTAGTCCTGGATCTATGTCCTCCACTATCCTTATCTTATATGTCTCAGGTGCGTACTTTCTAACCCAGTTTCTAGCATTCACTAATCTTCTACGAAGCTTCTCGAGAGAGTACTCGTCTAGATCTCTCTGAAGAATCTTGGTCATTCTGAGTCTTCTAACAGCATGTTCGACAAGGACATCAACGTTGTCAGTCTCAGGTAAGGTCTGGACTAGAGCCACAGCATGGAGATATGGAAGCTGGAAGGGAGGCTCTGGAGGAGGCTCTCTCAACTGTGCATATAGGTAGCTCTTCTTTATAAGATCTATATACTCCTCCTCTGCTGGACTCGGCTTCTCGACACCATAGTACAGTCTCTCGGCCCTATCATACTGATCAACGTACTGATAAACATTCTCGAGACCTAGTACAAGTCTTCTATGAGGCTCATGAAATATGTAGTAGTACCTCAGCACCTCTGGCTCAGCAACCTCAAGCCACTCTCTCGGCGTGAATCCTATGAAGTCGCTACTCCCCATGTCTCCAACATCTCTACCATTCCTGTAGTATCCGACCCACTCATACCACTCGCCAAGAGGAGGCTCAACGTTGAATACTGAAACTGCAAGATCCTTAGCAGAGTCACGCGATCCTCCAGGTGTAGCATGGTCCTTACCATATGGCTCGAAATCCACGTCCAGCACATACCATACCGCGACCCACTCTACTCTCCATGGAAGCTTACCCTCACTTACCCTTCCCTTACCCTCATACCCACACTCACATCTATACACTACCTCGTCCTTATCGATATCTATGCTCAAGGTCTTTGCCTTACCTATCCTTCCACATGACTGGCATCGAGGCTCGAAGGGTATGTAAGTGTCAGGATATGGATTCCTGCCCCTGTACTTGTTTAACACTTTTATAACTTCAAGCCTCCTCTCTACCACTGTCCTGATGAAGTTACGCATCTTCTCCCAGTTTCTGTACATGTCTCCTGTAGTCACGACCTCTATATCATGAGCGAACTCTGGAAGATACTTGCCAAAGTCCTCCCAGTAATGTTCGACCCAGGACCTGTGACATCCATATGGGTCTGGAACCATCTCAAGAGGCCAGTCAACATATCTCCTCGCCTCATCAGGATTCTTGAACTCTGCAAGCTGCCTCTCCTTGCCTTTCCAGGGATCCATGGTGTAGAGGGTCAGATACTGCTTGACCTTGAGCCCATGCTCTCTCTCTAGGACCTCTCTTAGAGCGTCGTTCATTACGACCTCACCACGTAGCCTTCCAACGTGCTGAAGACCTGACACACTTAGACCGCCGTTGAGTACACAGACGTTTTTACCAAGTTTTGAGCATCTCTCCGCAACTTTTGAAGCAATGATCTCAATCCAATGTTCTTTAGCCATTGTTTATGTTCTCAAGAACCCGAAAACGTTAATTTAAAAGTTACGCTATTTAAGATCAGGACACATAGAGAACAATAATGAAGGAAAAGATTGCGCTAGCTACAGTGCTTACCATATTCCTGCTACTGCTCACGACGTCTAGCATCGTTCACGCTCAACAAAACACAACAACATACTATATCGAGCAGATAGAAGTAAAGACGAAAAACAGCACAAAAATATATACAGTATACATACCCGAAGAGGCCACAAACTATACAGTAGACATATGTAACGTATATGGAAACATTACAATATTATTATCAAACTACTCATCATTTGCAATAAGCAAGATAAGGTTCCTTACAGTAACAGGAAAGAGAATCACAGGCAGAGTGACAGAGTACTATCTGAGAAAGGCCAGACTACATGTGCCATCGTACGTGAGATGTGTAGAGATCAGTCTCAGAAGATCCAACCTCTACGATAATTTTGGAATAATAGTTGAAGGAATATCTCAGGAATTTGTACTGAATAACAATAAGATAAACATAACAACATCACTATTTCCTCGACTGATGATATTTAATAGGAAGCTAGGTAAGCTACTATTCTACAAGGTATGTATCGTGAGCGTGGCTCCAATAAACGTAACAATGAGACCAAGCTACTTCACAATGATGATATATGAGAAACATGAGAGCACACTATACGAGACCTGTTATAAGACATATGAGAAAGAGTTCGAGATAGGTATAGAGGGTACAGCTATAGTGAACGTGACAGCATACTACATAATAAGTAGCGGGAAGAAAGCTGAGAAGCTGAGAAACGTTGAGATAGTGCTCGCGAGAGAGATAACAGATGAGTGCGATAACGTTGAAATATGCAACAGCACGTACTGTGGGACAAGCATCATTGGGAGAGAGAAGGGAATGATATTCTTAACTGTTAATAACATAGCCGTGAGAGCATATTATCTAGACTCGGTCCTTGACGGTAAGATAAGATTAACAGATAGTGTAGTGCCTCTCTCATCTGTAGCTCTAGTAGACTCTAATGGAGCTCCACTAACGGTCAGTGAGCTTGGAAGGAACGTCAGGATACTTCTCCAAGGTCCTGTGACCGTCACATATGGTCCTCATATATGTGCGGTAGAGGGCTACTACAAGGCAGTACTGAAGATAGGGAACATAACTTATGATCTCGGAACAATATATCTTATGCCAGGTTCAGAGATAAGGCTTCCATTCAAGAAGCTTGAAATTAGAGTCATTCTCGGAGGACTGTGTAGAGAAAAGTGCAGAATAGAGATATATACATGCGGAAGATCACACAGCTACCTCATAACACCTGAGAACACTACATTCAAGATGGCATACCTCGAGTACTGTAAAGAGACGCCGCTACCTGTAGCTCTCTACATGTCGAGCAGGATAAGACTAGACTACACATATTATGGAGATATGCTCCTAGTTAATGCGTGCTTGTCGAGGATAGTTGTAAATGTTAAGGACATGTTAGGATTCCCCATAAACGCGATAGTGTACGTTGACGGAAGGATCTGTAGCAGGTCCTGCATAGTGACCTGTGGCACACATACGATATCTGTAAACGCGTATGGAGTTAATGAGACGAGAGAGATCTACGTGAACGGTAGTGTAAGGACTGTAGATATCAGGATTAATGTCCTAGGATACAAGAGCATGATAGTAATGATGTTTATTATAGCAGTGATAGTCGCTCTCGTAGCTCTTGCAACAAGACCCTGGAGAGCAAGAAAGAGAGAAAAGAGAAAAAGAAGAAGCACCGAGACTGATGAGGACGTTATAGAGATATCATAGCGGGCTCAGATTTCGAGGGCATAATCATCCCTCATCCGCGAACTACATCATCACTGCTAGTTAGTCTCATCTTCTTGAGCTGTATTTAAATCTGAGCGCTGCATCTAGGAGTCCTACAAATACTGGGTGAGGTCTTAAGGGTCTGCTCCTGAACTCTGGATGGAACTGTGTTCCCATGTAGAATATGTGGTCGCTAAGCTCTACTATCTCTACTATTCTGTGAGGAGAGTCCGCTCTGTATCCTGATACTCTCATTCCCGCTCTCTCGAGCTTATCTATGTATCTCTCGTTCACGACGTACCTATGTCTGTGCCTCTCATTCACGAGAGATGTACCATAGAGCTTATATGCAAGCGTGTTCTCAACTATCTTTACAGGTCTATTACCTAGCATCATCGTTCCACCCATCTTATCGACGTTTCTCTGTTCTGGCGCTAGATCTATCACAGGTTCGGGAGTGTCAGGATCTATCTCCGTGCTGTTAGCTGCGGAGAGACCTAGCACGTTTCTTGCAAACTCTACTACTGCTAGCTGCATTCCAAAGCATATTCCTAGGAAGGGTATTCCCACTGTTCTTGCCTCTCTTATCACTCTTATCTTTCCCTCTGCTCCTCGAGTTCCGAATCCTGGAAGCACTATTATGGAGTGGACATCCTTCAACTTCTCTAGCTCCTCGGACACGCCCTGCTCCACTGCCTCAGCATCGATCCACACGAGCCTAGGCTTCACACGGAGCCTCGCTCCAGCGTGAGACAGAGCCTCGAGTATGCTCAGGTAGGAATCTTTCAATTTAACGTACTTGCCGCAGAGACCTACCGCAACCTCATCACGAGGATTAAGAAGATTCTCAATAAACCTACACCACTCACCAAACTCTGCTCTCCTCCTCTCAAGCCCAAGCCTAGAAGCAAGATAGTCCCCAAGCCCCTCCTCATCCAGTATAAGCGGGATCCTGTAGATCGTGTCAACATAGGGAGCAGTAAATATAGCTTCAGGAGGAACATTAGTGAAGAGAGCTATCTTCCTCTTAGTATCATCATCAAGCCCTACCCTACATCTAGCAATTATGACATCGGGCTGAATACCTATACGCCTGAGCTCAAATACACTATGCTGAAGAGGCTTAGTCTTAGGCTCGCCAGTAGTCTCAATTATAGGAACAAGAGCAACATGAACAAAGACAGTATTAGTGAACCCCTCCTCAAGCCTCATCTGCCTTATAGCCTCAAGAAAAGGAAGCCCCTCATAATCACCCACAGTTCCACCGATCTCGATTATCCCAATATCAGCATTCGATTTCTCAACCGCGTAACGTATCTCACGCTTTATCTCGTCGGTGACATGAGGAATAAGCTGTACTGTCTGACCAAGATACTTACCCGCTCTCTCATCCATTATAACCTTGAGATAGACCTTACCAGACGTAATATTGTGATCCTTACTGAGCTCAACATCTAGAAACCTCTCATAATGCCCTAGATCAAGATCGGTCTCGCCACCATCAGCAGTAACGAAGACCTCACCATGCTGGTAAGGATTCATAGTCCCAGCATCAACGTTAAAGTATGGGTCGATCTTTATCGTAGTGACAGAGTACCCACGTGACTGCAAGATCTTACCTATCGATGCCGTGATAACTCCCTTACCAACACTGCTTAGCACGCCACCTGTGATGAATATGTATTTTTTCACGCAGAATCTCTACGAATTATCTTGGTTATTTAGATTTCTCAGGTACCTTTCCGCGATCAGCTCAATAAGCTTCCTACGTTTCTCAACCATTCTACCCAGTATTAGGACCCTATGCTCCAGCTCGGTGACCTCTCTCATGAGCCGCTTCACCCGCTCAACGACGTCTCCTATATCTTGAAGGCGCTCGTTATCACGTGCCATAGCTTAGACGTGAAGTCTTGAAAGCTCTTTCCAATATCTATGTTCAACATCTCGATGCCCTTTGTCATATGGCCAAGTATTCCGCTCACTATGCTTATGAGAGCTATCAGGACAGCTATGGACACAGCTATAAGGAGAATCTCCTCGAGTATGAGACTTCCCCTCTCGCTCCTGTCTCTCCATCTCCTCATCTCTATCTATTATCCTGAGAGATATTTAAACCCCTTCTTTCAACTTCTCTGAAGAGCCTATACGTGAAGAAGGACCACACAGCAACTATGATCACGACGAGGACAGAGTAACAGATAGCCCTCAGAAAGGATGGAAGGTACACTAGAACGAGAGAATGGAGGATCCCAGCAATATAGATCAGAAAGACGAGCACTAGGAACGAGATCACGAAAGCTAGATACGGAATCCAACGCATGTACCTACGGGATGACTCTGTAGAATATAAGCGATACTGCTATAGTCAAGATAAGAGAGATAATGAACAACATTAGTATATTCTTAACAACATCCTTCTCGCTTGTACATCCATATATTACAAATATTCTAGCAAGGCTGAGAGTAGCAGCTGGATCAGGATTAGGATAGAGAAAGCCCTCTCTACACAAGATTGGCCTAGAAGCCCTCTTTCTACCACCAACAAACACTCTTCCTCTTGTCGATGCGACTATCAGGAGACCATTGATAATAAATGGTAAACATAGGAGAAGAGTCTCGACGAACGTGCCACAATAACATGCGGTCACTCCAATATATGTTCCAAGCATGTATGACCCAACGTTGCCTAGTAGAACCCTAGCAGGATACTTATTGAACATAAATAGAGGAAGAACCTGCATTATCAGCAGTAGATATATCAGCGAGAACGAGTATAGACTACGTATTAAAGTTATTATGAAAAGCCCTATAAAAACTATCAGAGAGCCTCCTGAAACTATGCCGTTCATTATGTCAAGCATGTTCACAGCGTTGAACATTATTATCATCATTAGGCACGCTAACGCATCAAGAAATATTATGTTCCTTATGGTTCCAATTAGGAGAAGCGAACTATATGGATGTACTAGGATAACCAATATTATGGATACAAGTATAGATACAAGTATCCTAATCATAGGACTAACATCTCCAACATCATCTAGAAGCCCGACAACGCCAACTACTATTGCAGGAGCCTCGACTAGGACTACGAGATCTATGGGAGCTGCATGTAGTATAAAGTCGAGCGATAGAGCAACAATTCCAGATGATAGTAAGCATACTCCTCCTATCTTTGGGACAGTTACCTTACCTGGCTTATGTGCGTCGATCGTCAGAATTCTCTCGTTTCTAGATCTTGAGACTAGGTAGACTGTCAGGAGAGACGTTATAAGACAGATTATCAGATAGACTGCGGTTAGTGGCTCCACTTCAAACACTCGAGCGTTCTTCTTGCACGATTTTTAAGTTTAGTCACTACATATGAGAAGAGTATTGGCAACACCACTGTGGCGTCAGCATATATGAAGGATGTTCTTGCTGTAGGCTTTATCTTGTGCCAGGTTATGGCCTCCCTAGGTCTCGCCCCGCTTAGCGACCCATCCCACTCAACTGCCGTCGTTATATATATGGCATAGTCTAGACCATCCTTAAACTGTGACCACCATATTAGATGATGCTTGCTTATGCCTCCACCAACTATTATTCCTGCAAGCTTTCTAGACTCATACACTATGTCCATGAGCTCTCTCTCGTCAAGGAGAACGTCCACGACTACTCTAGGACCTCCTCGGCTTCTCTGCATCTCGTTAAATGTAAGTATAGCCGTACCAAAAGCACCGTCAACGAACCCTGGAACGTATATCGGAACTTTAGCGTCGTAACATGCTCTCAGTATAGAGCTCTCGTCATCTATGTGCTTACCGGCTCTATATAGTAGCTCCCTAACTCCTATACTAGTAATTTTTTCCTCGTTCACAATCTTGTCTAGGAGATTATGCACGAATTTCTCTATTATTGGACCGTAATGTTCAACTTTTACAATGATATTTCCTATCCTATGATAACCCTCGTCTCTCAGATATATGTCATCTACATCAAACGTGTAGGAAATGTACTCACCACCACATGCTCGAGCAATATCGTGGTCTAACGTTCCAGCTGTAGTTATTATTACATCGACAAAGCCTCTCCTAACAAACTCAGCAATCATCGATCTGAGCCCAGTCGCTACGAGGTTCGCTGTGAACGACATCATCACAGTCACGTCAGAGTCTCTAAACATCTCTAGGAGTATCTGAGCTGCATCGTACATGTTTCTCGCAACATAGCCCCCACACTCCTTGTAGGCCTCTATGAGCTCCTCTATGCTTCCTATTTCACAGCTTGGCCTACCTATCCTGTACATCAGCTCAGCTGACTAAGGAGTTCCTTTAACTACCTTAACCTCCTTTACTATGCCCATTCTCCTCAACCTGTCCACGATCTCTCTAACTGTTCTGAGTGTTGTCCCTATCTTACGTGCTATGTCTTCTATACTTGTTGAACCATCTATATATTTGATTACTCTCTTCTCAAGCTCTCCCAGAGCCTCAGCTGGAACATCGACATCAGCTGGAACAGGGATCTCGGCGCCTGGAACCTTGTAGAGGTAGAGCTTGTGACTTCTCCACTCCTCGTAGAGGTCCTCAATTATGACAGGTCTCCATCCTGGAACCTCAAAATCATGACTAACCACCCTCGTACCAGGACGAAGCTCACGCTCCAACTTAGGACGAAGACGCTCAT
>JAADER010000053.1 GCA_013153275.1 Thermoproteota archaeon | reverse complement strand
TGGAAGGTTCTTAGACATAGTCTGCAGATATGCTAGGCATGCAGAAATTTTAAAGCTAGATCCTAGAAGGGTAAATGATCAGATAAGAGAGCTCTACAGAGAACATCAGGAAGAGAACGTGATCATAGTATCGTCGGGAGACCCTCTCTTCTCAGGGATAGCGAAGAACGTTCTCATACAGAACATACCTTGCAGAGTTGTTCCAGGAATATCATCGATACAGGTAGCATGTGCTAGAGTACTGACCTCCTGGGATAACATGGCCTTCCTCACGCTACATGAGGAGCATCATAGAAGGTTCTACAACGCGTTCGTCAGTAATGTGGAGAGAATGCGGGCAAAGTTCTGCATGTTGACGACGCCTCAGCATGATCCTGCCACTGTAATAAGGGATCTTGTTGGCAGGTTGAGAGGATACGTGTACTATGTTTGTGAGAATCTTACTCTTCCAGGAGAGAGGGTAGTGAGGATAGAGAGAGATGTTCCAGAGGATCTTCACTGGAACAGTGTCATAGTTGCGGTACCACGGGAGAGAGATCTACAGGATCTCCTGTATAGGCCTCTGCTCTCCTGAGTAACATATATTGAGGAGCGCTGTGGTAACAGTAGGTATGCAGGGCAAGGTCACCGTTCAAGATTTCGTGAAGTTGAAAGGTAGGGAGAAGATAGTCATGGTAGCACTATACGATTATCAGACCGCCAAGATCGCTAACGAGGTCGACATTCATGGAGTACTTATAGGAGACTCGGTAATAATGAACATGTATGGCTTCAAATCAACACACTACGCCACAATAAGCGACATTGCAAGACATGTGAGAGCTGTAGCAAACGCAGAGCCAAGATACCTGGTCGTCGGCGACATGCCGTTCATGACCTACGAGACCTCTAGGAGGGATGCGTTGAAGAATGCTTCAAAGCTCATACGTGCGGGTGCTGATGCTGTGAAAGTTGAGGGAGGATCAGAAATAGCTGACAAGGTCGAGGCTCTCGTGAAGGCGGGAATACCAGTCATGGGACATATAGGACTTACACCGCAGAGGTACCTCACGCTTGGGGGATATCGACTGATGGGCAAGTCTGTAGAGATCGCGGAGAAGATCATAGAGGATGCTGTGGCTCTTCAGGACGCTGGAGCGTTCAGCATAGTGATAGAGTTTACGGTAGCTGAGGTCGCGGCAGAGATAACTAGGAGACTGAGGATACCTACCATATGTATAGGATCAGGACCAGACTGTGATGGTCAGATACTCGTAATAAACGACATAGTTGGACTAAGCGAGATACAGCCGTTCTTTGCGAAGAAGTATGTTGATCTGAGATCAGTTATAAGGCAGGCACTTGAGAGCTACTCGAGAGAGGTCAGAGAGGGTAAGTTTCCAAGTGAGGAACATTTTAGAAGGATGAGGAAAGAGGAGTATGAGGAGCTCAGAAGAAGGCTCCAGGAGAAGAGCATGCATAGTTGATGTTGATGGTACGCTTATAGACTCTTCAGAACGTTTTAGAAATGCAACACGTTCAGGAAGGATAGACTGGTCACGTGCACTAGATCCAGAGCTGGTCGAGGCTCTCGACAAGCCTATGCCTGACGCAATAGTGAGGAAGATAGTAGAGAAGTGTAGAGAGATGTGTGATATCGTTATAGTGTTGACTGGGAGACCTCGAAGGTTAGAGAAGATCACTAGGAAACAGCTTAGAGAGATAGGATTTAGATACGACATGTTGGTGATGAGAAGCGATAATGATTTTACTGATGAGGTAGGCTTCAAATTGAGAAAACTTAGAGAGCTCTCGAAACATTACGATATTGTTGCAATATTTGACGATAACCTGAGATTCCTCATAGCGGCTCGAGCTGTCGTGCCTACTGCAAGGCTCTTTCATGTAACGAAGGATCATGTTTATGAGCTTCCTACGATATCTATATGGAGTCTCGATGAGAAAGGTAAGAGTTGAAGCGCCTGCATCATCGGCAAACCTTGGACCGGGATTTGACGTATTTGGACTAGCGCTCGATGTTGCATACGATGTCGTCGAGGTTGAGGTAGTTAACGAGCGTAGACGGGGAATAGAGTACTTTGAGGTGTATGGTAAACATAGAGATGATGTTCCTAGAGATTCTAGGAACATAGTGTACAGGTTAGCTGAGAAGATACTTGAGATGTTTAATAGAGACATCACGATAGGTATAAGGTTGGAGAAGAACGTCAGACCTAGGAGCGGGCTAGGAAGCAGTGGAGCAAGCAGTGCTGCAATAACCTCAGCATTGTTAACTCTTCTGAACGTTAACGTTGAACCTATCAGAGCGGTCGAGATAGCTGCACTAGGTGAGGAGCTTGTGACAGGTTCGAGGCATGCCGATAATGTTGCTCCATCTATGTTGGGAGGGTTCGTGGTGATACGTAGGTACGATCCTCTTGATCTGGTACGTCTGGAGCCTCCTAATAATCTTGGTGTAGTGATCGTTATACCGAAGGTAGAGGTTCCTGAGGAGAAGACTAAGTATGCTAGGTCTGTACTGCCAGAGCATGCCTCTCTGAGAGATGTCATACATAATGTTGGTCATGCATCATATGTAGCCATAGGGTTCGCATTAAAGAACATTAACCTGATTGCGAGAGGCATGAACGATGTGATCGTTGAACCAAGGAGGATGAGTCTCATACCTGGAGGAGAGAAGGCTAGAAGGAGAGCACTTGAGGCAGGAGCACTTGCAACAGCTATAAGTGGTGCAGGACCAAGTCTCCTAGCAATATATGATAGAGAGTCAGGAGACGATGTAGGTCACATTATTGGTAAGGCCATGATCGAGGGGTTCAATGAGGAGGGGGTAGACGCAGAGTACTATGTTACACGTCCGAGCGCTGGTCCACGTGTTAGTATACTATCTTGAACTATGCTCTCCTGGGCATGGAGTCTCTGTGTACGGTTTCAATTCTCCCTTCCTGAGCTCCTCCATCAGACATCTAAGATCTCTACAGGATGTTGAGAATATTTTCACTCCTCTACCTCTAAGAATCTCGAGAGCCTTCATACCTATACCTCCGGGGACTATTACAGCATCTATATCCAGCTCAGATGCAAGCTCTCCAGGTCTGATGCCTCTTACCTTAGGATTCTCTATGACCTCCACGATCCTCACATTGCCATTATCTATCTCCAGAATCACATAGTGACCAGCTTTTCCAAAATGTAGAGAAAGTATGGAGCTGTCTCCCTGGTACTGCTCGACGGGAACTAGCACTTTCACGCTTTTTAGATGATTTACAGGGGTATAAACTTATTTCTGTTGTTCCTTAACAACTACAGGCTTTGCCTCGCTCTTCTTCTCCTGCTCTTCCTTCTTCTCTTCTAGAAGACCAAGTTCTCGTAGGAACTTTTCTCTCAGTCTAGGAATCTCGAACACCTTCTCAACAAACATCTTTATCTCGTTAAGCGTGAGAGGTATGACCTTTCTCTGTCTTCCTCCTGTATCACTGTAGATATCTATAACTATCTCTAGTCCTGCAACATTATTCATTACAAAATTTATAGTCTCTTCATATAGTTTCTGAAGCTCTGGAGGAATTATCTTCTCTTCAATCCTCTTCTTCTCTCTCTCGATCTGCTCAAGAACCTTTGAGAGACATCTCTTGACCTCCTCTACAGGTATCCCGTCTCTGAACCATACTAGGACTCTCCTCCTGTCTTCAGGATCTTCCTCCTTTTTGAGAATGCCAGCATTAACAAGCTCACTTACCACAGTGACAATATAGGAGTACCCTTTTCCACTCTTCTCAGCAAGCTCCTTCATTGTTAGCGGCCTCCCCTCCTGTAGGAGAGTTGCAAGCACTATACGTTTCAGCTTCGCGAACTTTCCACTTATAGCTTCATTTAATTTTTCACATATTTGAGAACCCATCAATCTAATTCTACAGACCTAATTTATAAGTCTTTTTAGTAAGATAACTAATTTTGAATACATATATACAAGCCATAAACTAGAGACTAAGAATCTTGCATATCACATCTTTAACTATGTTGAGAACATTATTCAATTCAATACCTGTAAACACGGCCTGCCCCGACGTCTCTCCTCCACCACCCCTACACTTAGCCTCCTCACAGAGCTTCCTCACAATATCTCTCACAGACCTCACCTTAGCGACGTCGGAGCTAGAGAATGCTTGAAGTATGATGCGAGAGTCGACCTGTCTGAGAAATATCAGGAGAATACCTTCTCTTGAAGTTACCTCTCTAGCAACTTCCTGAAGAGACTGGTCAGAGACTTCCACATTGATGATTACAGGTACTACAGTGATGTTACCTACTTTGAGCGCAGACTCTCTGAGAGACTTCTCGACGAGCTCTCTAACAATCAGCTTCTCTAGAAGTCTACACTTTCTTTCTAGATCTGTAACATCGTTCAGAATCTTATCGATCTTTTTCACAAGCTCTGTCTCGCTGCATCCTAGCCTGTGTGTTAGGTCTCTAATTATGTTCTCTAACCTTCTTACATGTTCTACAACGTGTTTTCCTGTTGTAAATATCACTCTTATAACACCTTCCTGAAGTCTCTCCACTCTAACTATCTTGAGAGCACCTATCTCCATCGTTGATCTCAGATGCGTTCCTCCACAGGCCTGTACATCATATATGTCACCATTCTCCTCCACTATCTTAACTATCCTCAACACAGGCGACGGTATGAAGCCTCCCTGATAGATCCTGGCACCGTACCTCATCTCTGCCTCAGTTCTTACGAGACGCTCATCACATACTTTCAATCCTCTCTCAATAACGTTCTGACAGAGATCCTCTACCTTCCTGATCTCGTCCTCTGTAGGAACCTTGTAGTGAGTAATGTCGAGTCTACTATACGGTACATCTTTCTGAGCTCCAGCCTGCCACACATGAGAACCAAGCACCCTACGTAAGGCTTGAAGAAGAACGTGAGTTCCTGTATGCATCTTCATGAGAGAGTACCTCCGGTCCCAGTCCACTCTGCCAACTACTCTGGACCCCTCAGCTACATCACCATTACAGGAACACTTATGAATGATTACGTTACCTACCTTAAAGACATGCTCAACATTACAGGTGACCCCGTTCTCAAGTATGAGTGTACCTCTATCTGATGGCTGGCCACCGCCTTCAGGATAGAAAGCGGTCTCTCTCAGAATAATATAGTACTTACCATCTCTAGATCTTACGCATCTCAAGATAGTGCTCTCAAACTCTCTAAGATACGGATCCTCATAAAATAGTTCGCGAGTACCCTCTATACCTGAGATGTCAATCCTCTCCTCTGAACGTTCCTCAACTTTTCTACTCTCCTTCTGCTTTCTCTCTAGAAGTATCGAGTAGAAGTTAGATGGTATATCTACGGGTATGCCCTTCTCCGAGCATATATCAGCTACAAGCTCTGGAGGCACTCCATGAGCATCATAAAGCTTTACTAGATCATCTATCGTTATCTTCTTTCCTCTTCTCGCTATCTTCTCTATGTATGATTTTGCTGAGGCTATTGCTTCTCTAAACTTTGTTTTTTCTAAGGAAACTAGTTCTATAATGACGTGCTCTATATCCCTCAGCTCTGGATAGATCCTCGATAGCCAGGACATGCATCTTCCAAACACCTCCTCAACCTCGACGTTCAGCTTCAACACCTCCAGGTACCTGAGAACTCTTCTCACTAGAAGTCGAGCTAGATAGCCAATACCTGAGTTTGATGGTAGAACACCATCATTAACCATCCAGGAGAGGGAACGAGCATGGTCACATATCACGTATAGAGCCTCGTTCTCTAGTAGGACTCTTCTGAGCTGTCTGCTATCTAGGCCAAGCTTCTCACATACTCGATCGTAGACGTCCAGTCTTGATAGGTCTTCTGAGCTCAGCTGTGAGAATACTTTACATATGTTCGAGAGAAGTGAGAAGTCTGGTGTAGCTATGTTCATTATCTTTCTAAGATCTTGAACGAGGTCTTGAAACACGGCCTCGTACACGTTCGGCAGCCCTGTTGATAGCCAGTATATTCTCTCGAGTCCGTATCCTGTGTCTACTATCTTCATAGGCATCTCCTCCAGGCTTCCATCGTCCCTCACTTTATAGTGCATGAAGACTAGTGTTGCTACTTCTAGTCCTCTTACAAGAACTTCGAAGCATTCTCCAGCGTTGCCGCCGCCCATCCACATGGACTCCTTGTATGTTATCTCCTCCTCAGGTATCCCAAGCTCCTGTGTGAAGAACTCATGAGCGAGCCTTACGGTCTCCTCTATCCAGTAGACCTCCTTGTCGGGATAGTTGAACGCGTGGTGAGCCATCATCTCGAATCCTGTCAGATGCCTTCCACTTCTCCCAACTATGTCTATGTCTGTGAACCTTATGCAGGGCTGTGATATCACGAGAGGGTTGGCTGGTGGAGGGACTATGCCTGACGTGACCCAGGGCTGGAAGACGTATATCGACGCTCCTACTAGAAAGACGTCCTCTCTCCATCTTGCTGCAACAACTGGATATTTCGGAACTACTGTATGTCCCCTCTTACTGAAGAATGTGAGATACCTGTCCCTGGTCTCGACGAGGCTCTGTGGCTTCTTTCTTACAGGACTGTCGCCGATAAACATATATGGCTGGCAGGGTGAGTCTCCACATATGTCTCGCTCAGTTAACGACCAGAAGTAGCTTCCACATACTTTACATCTGTATCTCCTGTATCCACGCTCCTGTAGGTACCTTGTAGCTAGCTTGCTCATTAAAGATCTCGCGGGAGGAGTTTAATAGTTCCATAATATTATAATATTTCGTGACGGTGATGATGGAATATTAAACTGATAACTGATGAAGGTGCGAGTTACTGATCTATCATATACGCAGGGTGTCGCATATAAATTCCACCTCACGTCAACTATAGGTAACTGTGCCTCGCGTAGCTGTGATAGAGGGTGACGGTATAGGACCGGAGGTTACTAGAGCAGCATTGAAGGTTCTAGGTAAAGTCTGTACGATATATAACATAGGTGATCTAGAGCTCGTCAAGGTCCCTGCAGGAGACTCAGCATATAAGACCTACGGTAAAGCCATACCGGACGAGTCCTGGAAGATAATACAGACATCCGACGTAGTACTGAAAGGTCCTGTAGGAGAGACTGCTGGAGAGGTAGTTGTAAAGATAAGGAGGGGGCTCGACCTGTACGCGAACATAAGACCCTCAAGATGTCTTCCAGGAATAGAGTGTCTCAGGCCTGAGATAGATCTAGTAGTAGTTAGAGAGAACACAGAGGACGTATACGTGAGAGCCGAGTACCTTCACAATGACATCGCAATAGCACTCAGAGTGATCTCTAGAAGAGCATCTGAGAGGATTGCGAGAGTAGCGTTCAGAATAGCGAGAAAAAGAAAGAGAAGAGTGACAATAGTACATAAGGCAAATGTGATGACTATAACTGATGGATTATTTAGAGATACTGTTAGACAGGTAAGAGATAGAGAGTTCCCAGACATAGAGCTGGACGAGGCATACATAGATGCGGCGGCAATGGACATAGTTAGGAGACCCTCAAGATTCGACGTCATAGTCACGACAAACCTCTTCGGAGACATTCTGACAGACCTAGCAGCATACGTGTCAGGAAGCATTGGCATAGCAGCAAGCGCAAACATAGGAGATGAGAAAGCGATGTTTGAGCCAGTACATGGAGCAGCATTCGACATAGCAGGAAAGGGAATCGCAAACCCCATAGCAATGATACTCTGCACATCATGGATGTTGAAATGGCTTGGAGAGAAACTTAACAGAGGGAGCTACCTGAAGGCAGGAGAATCTATAGAGAACGCAGTTTATAGATTACTGAGCGAGAGGAGAAAGCTCACCCCCGATCTAGGAGGGTCAGCAACAACAGAGGAGGTGACAGAAGAGATATGTAACCTACTGACCTAGAACTAGCCTATCAGCATCTTGATAATCTTCTCAACATCGAGACTAGATATCAAGTCTCTGCTAAGTCTCTTCACGGCTCTTGAGCCCTCTAGGAGAACTATCTGAGGAAGCTTGATCATAGAGTCGCGGACCTCTACAAGCTTAATATCGTCGAGATATAGCTCATGTCTAAGCTCGACATCGTTAAGAAACATACGTAAATTCTCAAAAATGTTCAGACACTTCTCATAGAGGACCTCCCACTCAGGACAGAAAATAATGACCTTCACGAGAGAGATAGATCTGAAAAACATTTAAATAGTAGACCGAGAAAGCATAGCTCGAGAAGCATGGAGTACGTATATGCAGCACTTCTACTCCACTTCGGAAAGCAGCCAATAACAGAGGAGAACATAAAGAAGGTACTCGAGGCGGCAGGAATATCACCTGACGAGATAAAGGTGAAGGCACTAGTAGCAGCTCTGAAAGAGGTCAACATAGAGGAAGCAATAAAGACAGCAACAGCACTGCCAGTCGCAGCACCAGTAGCAGCAGCCGCACCCGCGGCCGCTCCTGCTGCGGAGGCGAAGCCTGCAGAAGAGAAGAAAGAGGAAAAGAAGGAGGAAGAGAAGAAAGAAGGACCAAGCGAGGAGGAGATTGCCTCAGGACTCGCAAGTCTATTCGGATAAAAAACGAACAACTTTCTACACTCTATACTACAACTACAAACACTTATATATTCATAACCTGCTAATCACGATCAAGTGATGAAGGGCATACTGACAGAAAAATGAAGAACCTCCAAAAACTGAATTCTCGAAAACATTGCTTATCCGCTCATCAATCCATAATCATCTGCGAGAACTATTGAATGTTTTAATGCTTCTCTCCACCAAGGCTTACCTAACTGTTTCTTAGCTTCTTCTACAGTCCAGAGCTTTGGCTCATATCTCGCAGGAAGCAGTCTCATCACAAGATCATACCTCTCTAACGGTGGTATACTGTTAAATCTCTCTGATATTATTATTATATCAATATCGCTCCATAGATTGAAATCACCTCTAACATAGCTACCATACAGTACTACAGTAACTTTTCCAAGAACTTTCTTTAACTCATTAACGATCCTAGAAGCCTCCTCGATAACTTTTTTCTGTTCTTCAAGTCTCTCCTTAATTATCTTTGATTCTCTTGACACAATCTTTAACCCATTCAATTATCTTCTCAGCGCATCTTTTAGCTTTCTCAGCATCGTTCTTAGTATAGTACTCATATGGAGATCCTTCAGGAAATGCATCAGGATATCTAGTAGGTATATACATCTTATCAAGCATGACAGCACACTCCACAACGTCATCAGGAACGCTGCCACAAACCTCGACGAGCTCCTCCACAAACTTCCTAACGCTATGACCAAAAGCAGGTCTCCCAAGACCTCTAAGTAAGGCCTTCAAAGCATATTCGGCAGCTTGTTGAGCCTTAAAACAAGCCCACGAGTACCCTCCACAAGAGATGTCAGAATCTACCAACGATAAAGTATAAAGAGACTGCTTTATCCATCTCTCATATTCCTGAAAATCGAAGACCATAGATAAAGATCACTCTATATGTCCTCTAAAACACTTTGCCATTAGCTTATTGTTGTGGTCAGTGACCGGTGTTTCTATCATCTTTCAGACCTGAGTGCCTTCATCATCCTTAAATTCTCCAGTATCTGAGTATTATGACATGTTGAGGAGGTTTAAGTTGTTTGTCGCTATTTTCCCATTCATTGTGATCTTTGTCGCATACCTGTTTTCTTTATCGTGGTGGAACGTTTATTTTAATGCTGTTAGCGATCTAGGTAATCCTCATTACTGTCTTGCGTCGGCTCTCGTGTTAGATATCGGTTTTGTATTGTCAGGTTTCCTGTTCTTCTACTATTCTGTGAAGCATAGTTCCGGTATTGGTTCTCTTCTTTTCTCTATTGTGTCCGTGTTTCTTGCTCTTGTTGGCGCTATTGATGAGGTGTTTGGTCTTGCTCACTTCATTATATCTGTCCTGTTCTTCTTATCTATGGGTGTGTTCGTACTCTATTATGGTATTTTGAGGAGAGATGTATTGATTTTCTCTTGGTTCTCTATATGTGTTGCCTTGTGGGTTACACATTTTTGTTATGGTATCCCTCCTGGTGCCGCTATTCCTGAGCTTGTCAGTGCTGGCGTTGGTGTGTATACGTTTGTTAGATATCTATGATGTAAGTGTTTAAATATTTCTCAGATCCTATATATGTAATGGGTGAAAAGAGAGAGTTCGTAGGGTACATATATGTTCTTCCACAGATAGGGGATGGCTATATTCTCTGTCAGAACAGGATCGAGGGCTTCTCAGATATGAGGCCTAGAGATAGGCTGTTTGCGAAGATAGATA
>JAADER010000005.1 GCA_013153275.1 Thermoproteota archaeon | reverse complement strand
TCCTTCTCTGGTTGTTCGGCATTTCTCGTCTATTATTATCTCTCCTCTCTCATTAGTCTTGACTAGGTGTGATATGTAGGATGTATCTATTCTGTGTCCTAGCTCTATAAATATTCCGTCTACTTCTAATGTTGTTGTTTCTCCATCTTTTTCGATTACTACTTTTCTTACTTTTAGATCGCCCTCTATCTTTAGTATCTTAGCGTTCTCTAGTAGCTCTATCTTGTCCCTATACTTTTCGAGTACTGATTCTAGTGTTGGTGTTCCTGTTTTCGGGATCCAGTATACTTTTCTGCATGTTGATGCAAGTGTTGTTAGGCTCATCTCTAGGTGAGGCTCGGGTCCTGATACGTATAGTACAGTCTTTCCTCTGTATAGTGGTGCGTCACATATGACGCAGTAGCTTACTCCTCTTCCAAGGTACTTCTCCTCCCCTTCAACTCCTAGAGCCATGGGTTTCCTACCTGATGCACATATCACGGCTCTGGCATGGTACGTTCTTCCCTGTCTCGTAGATACTGAGAAGCCACTGTCCTGGGACTCGACTCTCGTGACCTCGTCCACTATGAATCTGAAACCGTACTTCATGAGCTCTCTCAGAGTCTTATCTATTATCTCCGCCCCCTTGACAGGGCCCGTTCCTGGATAGTTCTCTATGAGAGGAATCTTCATAAGCTGGCCTCCCACCTCTCTACCTATGGCTAGAACCGTGACGTTCTGTCTCAGAAGATATAAACATGCTGTCAGTCCTGCTATTCCTAGACCTATCACACATACATCATATATCTGGCTCACTATAATATCAGTATAGGCATCATGTTTTCAAGGTTACCTAGAAAGACCGTGCTCATCCTGAGGACGCTCTGGAAACATAGTAGACCACCGTACCTACAGGAAAGCTATGATATCATAGAGTTGAAAATTGTGAGACCAGTCAAGACGGAAGACATCAATGGAGATCAGAGTACGGATGTCGCAATATTTATGAGCAGCATAGCTGTAAAAATGGTAGAGAGCATCAAGATAGTAACTAGATATGTGATTCCTGTAGGAGACGATACAGAACGTGAGATAGTCAAGAGCAGAAACATAGAGTATAGAACATTACTGAGACCAGACCACTACTCTAGCGTCGGAATAGTGAAGCTACTAGGAAAGATCTGTAGAGAGGACTCAAGTATACGTAACGTTCATGTATACAGGTCAGCACACGGTAGCGACCTCATATCAAGAGAATGCGAGAAGCTTGGACTTAACGTTAGAGAGTTCAGATTATACAAGCTCGAGCCTATTAATACAGTCCTCAGAGCTCTTCCACAGCTCCTAGATACGTCGAACATTGTCATTGCAATGTCAGGAATAGTTCTCGAGACAGCTTACAGATACCTTACAGATATCGGAGCTAATAGAAAGCTCCTAGAGAAGAACATCATAGTTCCTGGACCTGAGGCTGCTCGAAAAGCTAGATCATTAGGAATAGAGAGGCTCTATATAGCATCTAACGCCGATATGGAAAGCATTTTTCAGCTTGTCAAGAAGATACTTGGAGAGGATGGTAAGCATAATCCAGCTACTGATGGACCTGCAGTACAATTTTCCACTAACTAGTACACCATTCAGAGAACTAGCTCACAATCTTGGAGCAGAACCTAACGAGCTTCTCAACATTGTCAGAACACTGAAAGAGAAGGGAATAATAAGGAGGATAGGGTCAGTACTCAACTATAGAAGCAGGGCTCTAAAGGCGGCTCTAGTAGCACTCAAAGTAGATGATAGATCTATAGAAGAGGTGACACACGCCATAAATAGTCTCGGAGGAGTCTCACACAACTTTCTGAGAGAGAACGAGTATAATATATGGTTCGTCATAAAGAGGAGAACACTTCAGGAAATAGTGAGGACTGTGAGAGAGATATGTGAGAAGTATAATATAAGAGATTACGTGATACTTGAGTCAGTACATACATACAGGCTCGATGTCAGGTTCGACCTCTTGAGAGGAATATCAAGAGCGAAGATTCTCATGCAGAAAGACCCTCCAGAACTTGAAAAAGTGTCTAAGATACCCATAAATGTTCTGAGAGAGCTTGTGAGTATTGACGTTGTAGAGAGACCTTTTAAGAAGATATCAGATAGATATGGTATAGACGAGAGCTATCTCATAGAGGAGATTAGAAAGTTAATTAAGTTAAACATTCTAAGAGATTTCTATGCTGTCCTGGATCAGTACAGGATAGGATTTCATATAAATGCCATGATAGTAGTCAGATGCGGGCCAGAGAATGTCTCGAAGGTTCTACAGCTTGAGGAGCCTACGCACGTGGTGTTCAGGAGGTTCCTAGATGGGACGGAGAGGAGATTTGAAGGACTGTACCTCATGGTGCATGCTACATGTCGAGAAGTTGTTCAGGATTTTCTCAGAAAGCTAACAGGACTTAGATACATCGCGATCTACAGCACACGGAACCTTCTACCATCAATGCCTCACGATATCGAGTACAGTACCTGACTAGTCCATCGCGAGAACGTCCTCGAGAAACCTGACTTTCCAGTCCTCAATTCTCAGTCTTCCTACTCTAGCAAGCTTATATAATGCCCTTAATGTACAGTCCTCATCGATGTTGTCCTCACCTAGCCTCAGTCTGCACCCCCTACACAGCTCCCAGAGTCTGCATCCCCTGCAACAGTCCTGTTCTAGCCTCCTCTCCATTATCTTTCTGAGAGGCTCCGTCCTAAGAGAGCCTATCTTGTTCCTGTTATCGAACTGGCAGGGATAGACTGACAAGTCAGGATATATCGATACTATGCTTCTCCCCGCGTTACATTTCGATCTCCTGCTGAACCTCTCTATCTTCTCTTCAAGCTCTCTCTTACAGAAGCTTGATAGCAGCGCTGCAGATATGTAGTCTGATGGCTCCGTTACTGTTAGGACATCGATGTCTCTATATGTTCTCAATATCTTTATGAGATACGCTAACGCTAGAGCCTCTATCTCAGTGCTAGGCTTCAGGAGCCTGTAGACCTCTGAGCCTCTTCCAGATGGAGCTAGATGATAGATACATAGCCTATGTATATCATATCTATGGCAGAACCTTAACATGTCTTCTAGAACATATAAGTTTGCCCATGTAAGAGTCATCCGTATACCAACATCAACATCACTCTTCCTCAACTGGATCAGAGCTTCACGTATCTTCTCGAACGATGAGCCTACACGTATCTTTGAGTCAGCTCCTGATGGAATATCTAAACTTATGCCTACATAATCTATATTGTACTCTCTCAACATCTTAACAGTGTTCTCATCTATGAAGAGCCCGTTGCTGCTTATGACTGTCCGTATATTGTTTATAGATAACTTATATAGGAGATAGTCTATGTTCCTATACAGTAATGGTTCTCCACCACTCACAATCACGAGTCTCGGAGATATGCTCGCTATCTCGTGTACTACCTTATCTATCATGTCTTCCTCTAGCTCTGTTCCCTCTCTACTTGATGATGAGTAGCAGTATACACATTTTAGCGGACATTTCTGTGATACGTTTATCACAACTATACCTCTCCCGCCTTGTGACCCTATTCTGTGGCTTATGTTTGCCTTTCCGTATGCTATCTCTGTTAGGGGGATCACTCGTGTAGTTACCTACATTAAACTTAATAAGTAATTTTGAGGTAACTACATGATGGCAACATCAGCAGCCTCAGCACTTGAGAGCGTATATGAATTAATGAAGAAGATTGACCAGTATGTTGACGAGGTGTACAAGGCTAGAAGCAGGGCAGAGGAGGAGATAAAGAAGAAGGTCGAGGCGGCGAAGCAGGAGATACAGAAACAGTTGGAGTCTTACATAAGCGAGCTCCTACAGAAGTACAGACAGGAGCTTGAGAAGATGATAGAGGAGGACGTATCAAAATATAGACAAGACCTCGAGAGCAAACTCTCAGACTTCATATCGAAAGTCGAGGGCAGGTTCGAGAAGGTTGTAGAGGAGGTATTGAAAATACTAGGCTTCTGAGGTTAGCTAGGTTAAACAATGTTTTTTACCTGATCTGCTCTCTTATTCTGTTGACCATATCGAGAAGCTGTTTATGGTACTTATCAATCTCCTGCGTGATCTCGTTCATGTACTTTCCAACTAGCTCCTTCATCTTATCTTCTATCTGCTCTCTCAGTCCTCTCTGTGAGGACATGTGTGTTATCAGCCTCCGAGGATTATCTGTATTACCTTTCTTCTAACGAACTCCTCTCTCTCCTCCTCGTCTAGTGCCAGTCTCAGATTCTTTATGGCTTCCGTGAGGCTTGGAAGGATCACGTAGTCTATAGCGTTAATCATTCTCTGATACTCCTTAGCTCTCGCAAGAAGAGTGTAGAATATGTTCTCGAGATTGAGAAGCTCTAACAATCTGTCAATCGTCTTGTACAGGAGATTCATAGAGATATCAAACTCGGGAGGTATTGACACTATGCTATAGTTAGGTGCAGATATACCTACAAACTTAGCACTCTGGAACTTCACTCCCTCATACTCCTTTACCTCGTACTCCACATGTACCGTAGGCGGAACCATCTCACCAAGCTTCCCTATCTCGTCTATTCCAGCCCTAGCTACTCCAAGCTTGAGCCAGTCAGATACCTGCTGAAGCTGCTCATACACATGTTTCCTAGTCTCCTCAAGTTTAGGTATTATTACTCTAATCTTCTGAATAGTAGCATTTCTAGCATCCTCTATAGTCTTCCTCACTCTCCTGTACAGTCTCTCACTAGTCCTAAATCTCAGTAAGGTGAGTCTCGACTTTACATACGTTCTAACTACCATGAGAGATATCTGCCCACCTTAAATGAAAAGCTTTACTATGCTAGAACATGGAATATGAGTAGGGCTGTGAATATCACTGCAAGTAGTGGATATGTTAGCTTGTAGCAGAGGAATGTGAGCTTCTTGCTTCCTCTCCAGTCTTTTAGCCCTATCCTGACCATGAGGTATATCTCCGATGCGAATACTATGAGCACAGCAAGTGTGTATAGTGGTGACACGAGGCCTAGTAGTGGTGGTGTCAGAGCTAGCAGACATGTTGCTAATAGTGCTGTAAATGTCGCAACATAGGGGACCCATGGCTTCCTCCAGAATTTTACTGTTATTGTTGGTACTCCAGCGAGCGCGTAGTCCTCAGCCCAGTGCATTGCTACTGCCCACAGGTGTGTTAGAACCCAGAAGTATCCCATAAATGCTATCGCAAGTCCTGGCAGTGTTATCCATCCTGTCGCTACATACCAGGCATGTAGTATAACTGCTACATATGCGAATGCTGCTACAAGTATGCTAGCCCAGGATCTTCTCTTTAAAAGAGCCGTATATAGGTAGACGTATGTTATCATTGCTAGAGCATAGAGTAGAGGAGTCAGGTAGTCTCTGAGCAGTATAGCGACTATAAGTGTCGTTGCTATAGATACTGCACCAAGTATCTTGCAGAATCTCTTAGCTTCCTCATAGGATAGTTCCCCTCTTGCGAGAACTCTCTTACTTCTAGTACGTCTCATGACCTCGTCTATATCGTAGTCTAGAAGATTGTTCATGGCGTTTCCCCATGAGATACCGAGGATTATCACGAGGCTCTCTAGAGCCATCTTGAGAAGATTGAAGGGACCTGACAACGCTACAAGATAAGCGATGATCCAGGTATAATACACGCTCAACGTGACGTGAGGCTTGGTAAGCAGTATGTATGCTCTTGCCTTCCTCATGCCTCGCTCAGATATCTTAACATAGGCTACGTTTTTTAACTTAGTCTCCCACTATATCAGGAGAGATGAGAATCACAGTGTCTGAGTCATGGAGAAGAGTGAGGAAGGTGCTCGATGATGCGGATCTACTGCTTGAAGTAGCTGATGCTAGAGAGCCGATAGAGACTAGAAACATAAGAATAGAGAAGCTAGCTCAGAAACTTGGGAAACCTATCATACTTGTGCTAAACAAGTGTGACCTAGTTCCTTTTGAGGTTCTCGAGAAATGGAAGATATATCTCGAGAGAGAGATCCCTACAGTATTTCTGAGCGCCAAGTACAGGTTAGGTACTAGAAAGCTCATGCTCTACATAAAGAAGTATGCTCCTAGACTACCTGTGAGAGTGGCTGTGGTAGGGTATCCAAACGTTGGTAAGTCAACAGTTATAAACTATCTCAAAGGGAGACATGTAGCTCAGACAAGCCCTGTTCCTGGATGGACAAGAGGGGAACAGCTTGTGAAAGCTAAGTCCTGGCTATATGTTATTGATACGCCAGGTGTCATACCTATCGAGGAAGTTAGAGATGAGGCGCTTCTCATAGTTAAGGGAGCTGTAGACCCTTCTCGACTGAGAGATCCTGTCTATCCTGCGGTCAAGCTTATAGAGAGGATACTCAGATACAATCCTTCAGCATTTTTAGAGAGGTATAATATTGATTCTAGTGATCCCATGACCATAATAGAGGAAGTAGCAAGAAAGAGAGGTCTCCTACTTAAGGGTGGAAGACCCAACATAGAGGCTGCTGCACAGGCAGTCATAAGGGACTGGATAGAAGGAAAAATAACCTATTATAGGCTTCCTGAGGAGTACTATACGCATGCTGAAGAGAGCGAGACCACTAGTGGAGTTTCCTGACATTAGCCCGGTCAGGTACTACTCCAGAGTAGCAAGATACATGATAAAGACGCTAGAGGAGAGGAGGCTGGCAGCAATATTGCAGAGAGACAGCGATGTTAGACTAGTAAGATCGGTAAGGTATAGATCAGGAATAAGGAGGCCAATAATAGTCACAAAAGAGAGTCAGATACCGGCAATGGCTAAAAAGGGAGTGATAGACATAATGTTCTCTGTAACAAAGATAAGAGAGGAGCTGCCAGATGTTTACGTTGTAGACATTAAGGCAGACAAGCACGTGTGGATACATGAGAAGAACTGGTACATCTTTGATCTTGTCACACAGATAGTCTGCAACTTTCTGAGATTTCTAGAGATAGAGAACTATGTGGTATGTTTTGATGGTATGAACGGTTACAAGATAATAGCGCTCCTAAATGTTGAAGAAGCAAAAACATATGTAAGAGATAGGCAACATTTCATGAGAATACTTAACAAGAGCATAGAGCTACTTAGAGACATCGCGGTGAGAGTAGCGAAACATTATAAACATATATACCATGGTCTAGACCTGTTCTCTCACATGCTCATTAGTGGTAACACGACGCTCAAGATAGGTCTCTGCAGAGCTCCATTTTCTCTTCACTGGTCAACAAAACTTGCAGCTCTTCCACTACCTATGCCTGTGAGAGAGTTCTCGGTGATGCAGGCGTTGCCGTCAAGAGTGGTTGAGAAGGCTGAGAACTATGGTGTAGTGATAGAGCAGAGGTGGAGGTACAATAAGGTTGAGAGGTTTATCAGAGTGGTTGAGGACTGTATGAGGGGGAACCATGTGGAGCATATATATAAGGCAAAATCATACATAATGAGTCACATATCGCTGGAATCATGACAAGCATAGAGAAGACGTTAAACACCACTCTCTCCGTGGCCCTGATGATACTTCTCTCGCTGGAGCTTCTCACAGGATCCTGCTACTACTATGTGCTGTCGATGAGATGTCTGTCAGGCACGTCTCTTTCAATTCCTGTTATATTAGCGAGCGTGAACATAGACTGTACAAGATATAGTGTCAAGATCATACCTAGGTCAGACATAGTCGTAGGATCGCTGATACTCCTCACACTGGTGTCAGGTCTCCTATGTGAGAGAAGACGCACAGTACAGAGCACCTCTATATTTCTCACGTTCTCAAGAATGCTGAACTACGTGTGCTTAATGCTACTACTGCCACTTCCCCTATACCTGAACCTTGGTGTAGTCTCCCTAGTAGTACTGCTATCAAATCCTCTACTAGCAGCATGTGTGTTTAGTATGAAGATTCCTACAGAGATGCTTACGAGAGTGATAAAAGAGAATGAGAAGATGACAGAGATCTACGTGAGTGTTGATGAGCTCATGGAGGAGACTATCGTCATAGAGGAGTCCGAGTATGAAGAGTAGAGATTAGATTTAAATAGCAACTATACCTATCTGTATATCAGCATAATCATGAGCATAAGTGAAGAGCTATCTCGTGGTCTCTCAAAGCTGTCTATAGCAGCACTACTTAGATTCGTAGCAGCAATATTGTTCCTAATCACTGTCTCAATAGTAGTATCAGTCCTACCCTACGTACCAAGGTTCCTCATTCTCGCATACGAACTTAGGAACAAGATGATACCGCCGACAAGTCTACCATCCTGGTTCTACTCAGTCTACATGAAGCTTTCAGTTGCAGGTATCCTCTCTATAATATCGCTAATAGTACTTGCAGTATCAGCATACGCGTTCCTCTGGCCAGCATTCTCAGCATTGAGCAGAGGCAGTGTGAGATTTAAACCTAGTAACATACTTGTGAAGGTTGGCCTGCTAGGATATACGTTCACGCTGATAGGCTCCATGGCTCTATCTCAGGTAGTGCAGTTCCAGGCCATGAGCGTGCTCAAGCGCTCGATAGCTCCACTAGAGAAGGCACTGCTAATAAGAAAGATCGCGCTATCATACATACCGATATTTACGACTCTAGGATGGTTAGAGTATCTTTTCAGCATACTTGTCATAGCTGGAATATGTATAGGACTAGCAGTGCTCGCACGAATAACAGGATCAAAGATACACTATGTATCGCTAGCACTGTTAGCAGTAGGAGAGGTTCTCTACATTGTTAGCGGGATCTCGAGTCTCGCATCATACATGTCTGTTATGAGCGCTGGAATGCATATTTCAAGCTTCATGATAGGTGTTGGCGTTGCATCATATATCTTCACACTTGTTGCGTCGTTCCTCATATTTATAGGATGCAGAGCTGACATACCTAAGGTTAAGCAGCTAGAGGAGACCATGACTTTTCAGGAGTAATCGACTAATCTGGAAGCTCTATATCGCTAGCTCTTAAAGCCTCTATAATATCTTCTAGACCAAGCTTTCTCAGCGTCTCTTTTCTAGGTACTCCATCTTCTGTCCATCCTCTGTACTTGTAATAGAGTTGAAGCATCTTCTCGTAGGTCTCTCTATCTATTCTTGCTCCCTTTCGTGGTCCACTTGTGAGGGGCTCCTCGAACCATCTCTGAGGTGGGTAGTCGTACTCTCTTTTCCAATGTCCTAGTTCTCTTATCCAGTAACATCTTATGACGTTATATACCCTCTCTGCAATAGTCATTAGGTCGCTGAGCGTTATCTCAAGTCCTGTTGCTGCTCTCAGAGCTCGGATGTAGTAGTCTAGGTCGAGGCCGAACTCTACCCACTGGAGTCTGCATGTGCCTATGCATTCGAATAGTCCTCCACGTATGTTCTGCATCCATATTAGCTTCTGTACTTTCTCTTCTATACTCATGTCTGGGTTCTTCAGTTCTATGCTTATGAACCATGCGTCCTTATGGTGAGCTCCTATAGGGCTCGTAGCATATGCTAGAGCCATTCCGGGAGCTATGTGGCAATTATATGCTGATATCTCAACGTTTTTACACTGCATAGCGAATTTTCTTGCTTCAGGATACTTCTCGACTAGTTTTGCTACACCTTCTGCAAGTATGGAACCTATACCTTTTCTATGTACAATCATCTCAATCATCTGTGTAGCGGCCTCAGCATTTCCAAACCTCAGCTCCACTCCTCCAGTATCTTCAGAAGTTATTAAGCCTCTCTCATAGAGCTCCATCGCTAGACCCAGCACGTTTCCTAGAGATATCGTATCCATGCCGTACTCGTCGCTGAGCTTGACCATATATGCCACGTGAAGCATATCATCTATCCCTAGGTTAGCCCCAAGCATCGCCACCTGCTCATAGTCGAGCTCCACGACATGTTTACCAAATCTGCACAAGTTTCCACAAGGTGTTGGGCAGGCAAAGCATCCACGTGTTCTATATTTGAGAAACTTCTCCATAACTTCTCCAGAGATCTTATGCGCATTCTCGAACACCGCTTCCCTAAAGTTTCTGACAGGTAGGCAACTATTCTCGTTACTCCACAATATTGTAACCATAGTGCCCTGTCTAGTCCAGGTATCATAGAACTGTGAGTCTCTTAACTTCCTCACTACGTCTCTAAGCATCACTATGAGACTATCAAGATCATGTACAGGTATCTCTCCCGTGCCTCTGACAACTATGGCTTTCAACTTCTTCGACCCCAACACAGCTCCTACACCTGGCCTTCCTCCGGCTCTTCCATAGTCATGTATGACGTTAGCATACTTCACAAGGTTCTCTCCAGCCGGTCCTATGCATGCTACAGCACATTCTCGTCCGTGTCTCTCCTTTAGGGTTGTCTCACAGACGCTTGTAGTAGATCCCCATAAATCATCTGCGTTAACTATCTCACACTGTCCATCTTCAACATATATGTATACTGGCCTCTCAGACCTTCCCTCTATCACTATAGCATCGAAGCCAGCATACTTCAACATAGGTCCAAAGTATCCACCAAAGTTCCCGTCGCAGTATCCTCCAGACTCTGGAGACTTGCAGCCTACGACGCACTTTCCACTTCCTGCGACTGGTAACCCCGTGAGAGGCCCTGTCGCAAATATGACCTTGTTGTCAGGACTAAGAGGATCTATGTGAGGCGCCGTCTCATCGAGAAGGATCTTTGCTATGAATCCTCTACCTCCGAGGAACCTGATCATGAGGTCTCTAGGAGTCTCCTCTATCCTGTACTTCCTTCTTGACAGGTCTACTCTCAGTATCTTTCCTGTATATCCTCCCTTTGGGTCAAGCTGAGACATATCTTATAGCACCTGTAGGACAGACCTTAACGCATTCCGGGTCTCCTCCACATAGGTCGCATTTTATGGGTACCTTCACGTTGGGTACCTTCCTCAGTGCCCCGTATGGACAGGCCTTGACGCAGTCTCCACATCCCGTACATCTGTCGCCAAGTATTGTTACTATGCCATTGTTCACAACTATCGCATCGTACTCGCATGCACGAGCACAGTATGGAGGATCACAGTGTCTACATACTCTAGCATCGACGAGCACGTCATCTTTAAAGATCGTGAAGGTGATCCTAATACCTGACCTGGATGTGCTCACGCTGTGAAAATGTCTATATGAGCATACAAGCTCACAAAGATGACAACATACACACCTCTCAGTATCTACCTCTATTCTTGGCACCATGCTCAAGTACCACTGCTCTAAATTTATCGATTACTGTCAGCACGTGGAATCGTCCTCACCCGTCAGTGTGAATACGTCTCATCACTCCCTGAGACAGCCCCTAGTTAGTCTTATATACCCTCTCAAATATAGATGAGCCTACTGAGCATGCCGACCTTCAAGCTAGTGCTAGCAGATCCCATGTCAGGAAAATCAAAGCAGCTAGAGGTAAAGGACCCGCATGCACAGCGCCTCATAGGACTGAGAATAGGAGACATAGTTGATGCCTCCGTTCTAAAAGGAATCATAGACCTACCTCAAGGGTTCAGAATAAAGATAACAGGAGGAAGCGGGTACGAGGGAGCACCAATGGTACCATACATTGAGGGACCCGTAAAGAAGTACGTACTCGCAAGTGGACCTCCAGGATTCCATCCTAGGAGGAGAGGAGAGAGAAAAAGAAAGCTTGTCAGAGGGAACACGATAAACGAGCAGATAGTTCAGATAAATGCTGTCCTCATATATCCAGCCGGCTGGAAAGAGGGGCCTATCATACCGCTTGGAGACAAGGAGCTTAACAAGATAGTAGAGAAGTTAAAAGGAGGAGAACAGGAGCAGACACAGGAACAGTAGAGATCTAACGATAAGCTTATCTAATCAGGAGACTGAGTATCACTGTGGTATTTACATCAATTAAACCAGAGCTCTGCTACAGATGTAAGACATTTAAGAAGCTCTGCGGGTTACCGTACTGTCCTATTCAAGAAAGATTGAAAGTAATCGTTAAGACGTACACACGAGTAGCATACAGTAGAGACCTATCCTCAGCATCACCACCAAGTGGCGTGGTAGGTGAGTACGGGTATCCTAAAGTGAAGGTGTACGTTGGCGTGAGCGCTCACCCATGTCCTGACGTCAGGTTTCTTGAGGATCCTCCACAGTGGTGGGAGAGAAACCTCAAGCTTGAAGATATCATAAAGCTGAGATCAGAGATGGTTAACATAGTAACTAACGGGAGGTACAATGTCTCAGATGTAGAGAAGCTATATAGCAGAGAAGTCTCTCTCATACAGGTATCTACGAGACCAGTCGACTGTGAGGTTAAGATAGAGAAAATCATCGATAGGAACATAACGTTCGATCTTAAGCTCCTTCCACTAAGTATGAGGGTAATAGGCGATCTTAAGGTGACAAGCAACCCATCTATAGATCATAGACTAGAGAAGGCTATACAGGATCACGATCTCAAAGCAAGAGAAGCAATAGTGAAGCTCTACGATGAGGGGTTAGATATCTACTCGATACAGAGAGCTCTCAGCTTTGGACTACTAGGCGCAAGAAGATTTAGAAAGATCGTACCAACAAGATGGGCGATAACGGCCGTAGATAGGACAGTAACAATGCATTTAAGAAAGATAGTGAAAAAGTATGACGAGATAGACCAGTTCGAGGTCTATGTGATAGAGTACATGAACAACAGGTTCACAGTAATAATAATGCCAGGAGATCTGAAAATAAGATGGATAGAGTTCTGGTATCCTAGAGCGGGAATGAACCACAGAAGCGAAGAACCTGTACTATCACTTGAGATTGTTGAAGACTTGAAAGGAGATGTTGAGACCATGGACGGAGGATTCGAGGCTGCGAGGATGGGTATTCTCGAGGCTCTATATAGGAGAAGAAGAAAGGGGAGAGTGATAATAGTGAGAGAGATACTACCTGACTACTATGTAGGAATCGGGAACTGGCACATCAGAGAGGACATGCGAAGAATATTCAGCATGGACCCGGTTCTCAAGACAGGAAGCGAGACAGAGCTTCTGAAAGAGCTCTCAAGAGTGTTCAAACATAGAGCAGTAGAGAGGACTGTTATGGAACGCGTGAAGAGAGAGCTCTCTCAGAGAACGATACTCGACCTACTATGGTGAAGATAATATACATATCAGGAAAATACTCAAAAAGAGAGATAGTAGACACATGTCTGAGAACCATATACAGGAACGAGCTTATAGCTCTCCCCACAGAGACAGTCTACGGGATAGTAGCTAAACCTGAGAGAGAGGTCCTAGAGAAATTATATAGAATTAAGATGAGAAACGAGAGATTTACTATACATTTCTCAGATATATCTCAGATACTTGAGAACCTGAAAATCGACGAAAAATATATAGAGATCATTAGAAAAATAGTTCCAGGTCCTGCAACGCTGATAGTAGAGACCGACAATGCTAAGATAGGCATCAGAGTACCCGATCATGAGCTTGTTAGGGAAATACTCAAGACTGTTGGACCAGCATATATGCCTAGTGCCAACAGAAAAGACTCTCCAAGCCCAATATCTGGGAGAGAAGTAATAGAGGAGCTGAGCAGTGAGGTCAGTCTCATAATTGATGAAGGTTATACAAAATATTGCATGGACTCCACAGTCATAGACTTAACAGTTGACCCCCCAAAGATACTGCGCTCAGGTGCGCTCACCATAGAAGAAGTAGAGGAGCGCCTAGGTAGGAAAGTCAGGATTCCAGAGAACATCTTCAGGTTTGAGCCATTTCCAGAGAAGAAGTATCTGAAGAACAGGAGATCAATACTCTTGAAGGACCTTAATAAGATTAATGATATAGATATTGAATATTTTAGCTCGGTACTTCTTATCAGTCTTGAGAAGTATTATGAGAACTGTAAGATTATTGAGAACAAGTTTAGTAACATCTTAATATATGGATCAGAGAAGGATTATCTCTCAATGTATAGAGGAGTATATGAGTGTTTAAGAATAGTAGAGAGATACTATAACTGTCCCGTAGTTATTGTTCCTCCATCGCTATCGAGCGAGAGCATACCTGTGATCGAAAGGTTTCTTAGAGCGGTAGATAAGGTCCTGTGATCATGTTCTCGGAGGTCCCTGTATTATTCTGTTAAGTTGTGCTAAGAAGTCATTCACTACTATCTCGAGAACCTGTTTCCCCTTCTCTCTGTCAAGGTCTCTAGATAATCTTCCTACAACTCCTATGTCTGAGATGTCCTTGGTCCTATACAGTTTTAGTGATCCCTCTCTAACTATGTCTACTATTCTCTCATACCTTACAAGATCCTCATCTATCGTCATTATGAGGTATGTCTCCACTATGCCAGCATGCTCTACGTAGACGTCTCCGACGACTTCTCGAAGCTTTCGTTTCACTCTCTCGTTGAGCACATAGTAGTGATAGGTCTTCACTGTGTTCCTGTAGTTCAATGTTCTCGTTATCAGGTCCAGTATCTCGCAGTTTCCTCCATGTCCGTTCACTATGACTATCGCCTTGGGAGAGCACGTCTCAATTATTGATGTTATGATGTCCTCTATATATCTCATGAATGTTCTTGGTAGCACATATACTGTTCCTGGGAAGTCTCTGTGCTCCATGGAGCATGTGTAATATACTGGAGGGAGAACGAGGACAGTATCCTTGAGAACTCTCTCCGCGATAGTGCATAGATACTGGGATATTATGGTATCGCAGATATATGGTAGATGGGGACCGTGCTGTTCTACGCTTCCAACAGGTAAAAGAACGAGCTTGTTGGGAACGAAGTCTAGAAGTGTCATGTCTTCTAGTCTCACGTCGGAGTTTAATCACGTGTCAGGGGTTTAAGAAGAATACGCCTCTGGCTTAAATATGTCTCTTGGATAACTAACTCATAATGTCTACCAAGTAGCATACTTTTAAAGGATCTGCACAATGTATGTCATGATAAGGATAGCAATAGCGACGGACGATGGAAACATGGTCTCTAACAGGATGTTCACCACTGCGAAGATGTTTAAGATATATGACATGGATGAGGAGAACGGTACTCTCACATATGTGGAGGATAGGCAGAACGCTGTAGCATCATCAAGAGAAGCTTCAGAACTATCAGAAGAGGAGTACTGTAAGCTCCTTCACGAGAAGATACTCAACGATGTGAATGTCATCATAGGAACAGTGTGTACGAGGCTCACGTACTACTACTTCCTCTCCAACAATGTACAGGTGCTCTTTGTTGAGAGAGATACGCCGGTAACGCTAGTAGAGGAATATCTTAGGAAGGTTGCTGAGGAGATAAGTAAGGAGTTGAAGGTTGGTGGAGGTCCCGAGGAGCCGGAGATAGAGGAGGATCTTGAGGAAGGAGAGGAGTACTAGCTACTCATAGCCGTACTCTCTTCTCAGCTCTCTGGCAGCTCTCACAATATTTTTCAATTTCTCTAAAGCTATCTCTCTAGGAAGCCTCTTAAGTCCACAGTCTGGGTCCAGATATATCTTCTCTGGACCAATAATGTCGAGCCTCATTAACCTGTAGACAGCGTCCTTTATCTCCTCCACAGTCTCCACCTTCAGTGAGTGCACATCAACTACACCGAAGCCAAGCTCTTTGTTATACGAGTACTCTTTCAGGTATGGTAGCAGTCTGAAGTTGCTGTTCTTGAACTCTAGATCAAACTGGTCTACAGGATAATCAAGAATGTATGGTAGTATTCTTTCTATTCTTCCAAAACATATGTGAACTATCTTCCTACAGTCGAGACCCTTCAACATTATCTCAAGAGCCTCCCTAAGCAACTCAGCCTCCTCTCTTACCGGCCTCGTCGAGAGTGCTGGCTCGTCAACCTGTACATATCTCGCGCCTCTTCTCACAGCCTCCTCGATCTCTCTTCTCAGAGCTCTAGCTATGTCAAGTATGAGTTCTCTCCTATCTCTGTAATATAGGTTGAAGCTCCAGTCAAGTATTGTGTATGGTCCAGTAATTATGAACTTTACAGGTCTACCATCACTCACTGATCTAGCGTACTCCCAGTCCTCTATTATCATAGGACCAACATACTCGACCTTGGAGACAACGATGGGTTTCCTGAAGTACACGTTGTCGAATATTCTTACCCAGTCACCTATCTCGTATCCTCTCATTCTCTCAACAAAGAACACAACCATGTCCTCCCTCGTCTGCTCTCCATCACTTATCAGATCAATGCCCGCAGATATGTAGTCCTCAACCACCTTCTTTATCGCTGACCTACATATTCTACGAAACTCCTCCTCACTTATGAGACCTCTCTTCCTCTTCTCTATCGCCTCCTGAGCCTCTGGAAATTTAGGATAGCTCCCGACTACGGTAGTTATGAAGGCCTTAGGTAGGACGTAATTGCTCATTCTCTCACCTCTCTAGCTCCTCGGCTATCCTTAAGCCGTACCTTCCTAGTACACGAGTCTTCTCTATAGCATACTTGAGCGGTATCAGCTCGAATCCGCAGGATGTCGTTATGCCGTATAGCTGTCTGCTTCCTATCTGGTCTGTAGCCTTCTCTACAAGCTTCTTCACTTTCTCGTACTCCTCCACCTTTATGTCTCTAGCATCTATGACACCGATACAGGTTCTAGATGCCTCAGGTCTGCATCTTCTCAGAAGCTCTAGAGCTCTGTCAGGATACTCCACGAGACTCAGAGTTACGGCCTCTACTGGGAGCTCTATAAGCTTCTTAAACACATCTTCTTTCGGAACTCCATAGTATAGCGATACTATTATCCTAGGGAACCTCCTTTTCAACTCCTTCACACAGTCCTCAAGCACCGAGACATGGTAAGGAGTCGCGTCTGGGTCAGTCAGAAAGGGCTCATCTAGCTGAAGAACGTCTGGAACAGCATCTCCAAGCTCACTATCTAGGACATATGCCTTAGATATAGACACGGCAAGCTCTCCCTTATCTAGCTCGGTCTTTGAGAGATAGGTGAACGTGATAGGTCCCGGGACACTGATCTTCACAGGATGATCATGAGCTATCTTTCTGAGAACTCTAACACGTTGAGATATTACACATCTCTGAACATCCGGCTCCTCTATGAAGACTGGGATTCTGTAGAAGAAGTTGTTATCGAAAAATCGTAGAAGACCATCAGCATATACTCCTCTCCATGCTTCTACAAATGGTCTGAAGATGTCATGGTGCTCTATAGCTGGGTCCTGTACATATGATAAGTTAGATCCGCACTGTATACCGCAGATATATGATGTATCTTCCAATATTGCTAGCCTAGCCTCTTCTATGCTTATCTTACCCTCATCAAGGTCTCTAATAGCCTTTCTCGTCTTTGCGCTCCTCGGGTATGCTCCTAGAACGAAGACCTTCATGCTAGGTATAGAATGTCGCTAACTGGTATTACAGTATTCTCCTCTAGTATTTCCAGGATATGACCTCGTACAGTGGAGCTCTAGCAGGTCCTTCCTCCACGATCTTGTAGTACAGGGCTCTGCAGTATATACATCCCGGATCGTCTGAAAGTGGGTCTCCGAAGTATGAGAATGCTCTTGCTCTACATCCACCACATATGTCCCTGTACTTGCATCTTGAGCATACTGATCCCGTAAATGTTCTTCTATCTCTAAACTTGTTCATGAGATCATCGTACTTCCATATATCGTAGAAGCTTCTCTCACGTATGTTCCCTCTAGGTATCGGCATGAACACGCACGGCGTCACCGTACCATCGGGCTCTATAGCACAGTACACTCTGCCAGCTCCGCAACCACCTATGAACTCTATCGCCGCCTTATATATACCAAGCTTCAGAGCTGGAACAAAGTGAGTCGGCGCTGCAAGCTCTCCCTCAGTCTCCTGAAGTATCACTCTCCCATACTGTGGAGCTGTCGTCACTATCTCTATCTTTCTTCTCCTAGTCTCTCTTGCGAGAAGCTTCAGAAACTCCTCACGCTCCTCCGGCGTCAGGTCTATCTTATAGTTGTCTCTCCCCCTTCCTACAGGAACAAAGTTGAAGAACACTATCCTCCTCACTCCCAGATCCTCAGCAAGATCTATCATGTTCTCTACATCATCGATATTGAACTTCGTGACCGTTGTAGCTATCGCTGTAAAGAAGCCCTCCTTGACACAGTTCTGAATACCTCTCACAGTCTTCTCCCAAGCTCCAGGCACGCCCCTGAACTTGTCATGTATCTCTGGCCTAGAATGGTCAAGACTTATCTCCACGTACCTCATGCCGGCCTTCTTCATCTTACGCACAAACTCCATATCTGCTAGAGCTACGCCATTAGTAGCGACTGCAGCATACATTCCTCTCCTCGATATCTCTGACACGATATCTAGAAAGTGTGGGTGTATTGTTGGCTCTCCACCACTTAGGGCAACGCCACATACGAACATTCTGTCTAGCTCGTCTACAAGCTTAAGCTTCTCCTCAAATGTTAGTTCTCTGACGTTAGATCCAGCACGTTGGTAACAGTGGACACACCTCAGATTGCACATATTTGTGAAGTTCCACACAATGAAGAAGGGAGCCTCAAATGGTAGAGGAAGAGTGAGCCCGTTCATAGCGATAGTCTTGAAGACAAGTATAACTCCTCTACGTGTTGCTGGGTCGGCCAGGAGCTCCTTAGCAAACTTGTCATCGGTACGTAATAGGGCTAGTGCGAACTTCAGCCATCCTGAGAAGACCTCGCTCACGAACCTGGCCATGGGTGGTAGGCCTCCTCTTATGACTCCTGCAAAGTATGCTAGACATATGTCGAGAAGTGGTCTCTTCTCTCCGTTTACCTCGACCTCCTTTAATAGAGACTTTATTATTCTGCGAGTCGCACGGTTTCCTAGGAATAGTCTGAAGAACGCTAGTACTCCTGAGAGTCCGTGTTTCTCCTCGTTCTTGTCAATTTCTAATTTGCTCACAGACATGTATTATATATATGTCATCTAATACATAAACCTGCCACTATGCAAACAACATCTTCAGATAGATGATAATTCACGGCAAGCACCATCCCACTATGGTAATATGTTGCAGAGAGGCTTTATCTTATGTTTCAACTTCTCTAGAATCTGAGGCTCAGGAAGCACATCCTTGAGCACATCCTTGAAACAGGATAGCTTCCTCAAGACAAGGTTAAGGTTCACGTACAGACGAGCAAGCTTATCGAAGTTCCCCCTCTTAAGCTCATACACTATCAGCACAAGCTCTAGAATAGCGTCAACCAGGTCAACATGTCCAGCCTCTATCAACTTCTTTAAAAGATATATCACGTTAATACGAATGAGGTTCCCCTCCTCAATACGTGCCTCAAGATATGAGTAGAGCTTATACGCGTTCGTGACCTGTACACAGCTCATGCTCCTCGTATCATACTCATCAATCATGTACCTACCAGTCTTGTCAAGATAGAGAGTCCCCTTCTTGATGACTACACACAGGCTTACCTTAAGAAGATCATCATCAAATATCGTTATCTTCTTCTCAGACGCACCTCCCAGAAACCTTCGAACAGTCTTCCAGATCTTCCTAACAACATTATACTTCATATGTCTATCAAGAGGAACTATACTAGATGAGAAGCAGGGAACATCAATACAGTGTAGCCCCGATGCAGCACAGAAATAGGCTTCTCTACGAGCAGTACAGAGTATGAATCTGATGATATCTTCCTCAGATATGTCTGCTCTCCTTAATATGTCGTCACACTTACCGTTAAACATTACTCTTCTTCAAATTACTACTATTTTACCAAGTTTTTAAAATTGTAGCACCAACGCATACGAGACACCTTTCAAATGTTCTCGAGAGTCCTAGCCATTATGTACGCATCTTCCCCATCGTGATAGTACTTCTTCACTATGTTCACCACCGTGAACCCTAGCTTCCTGTAGAGGCTTATCGCAGGTTCGTTAGATACTCGGACCTCAAGATACACCTCCGATGCATTATAGTGATATCTCAGTGCTCTCAGTGCTCTAAGAAGCATGTTGTATCCTATTCCTATCCTCCTCGCTTGAGGGAGAACTCCTATCGATATTATGTGGCCCTTTCGTACAGGTCTACCGACCTTAAAGAATGACCATCCGTACTCCACTCTACACATTACGTATCCCACGACCTCTCCATCAATCTCTGCAACTATGAATGCTTTAGGATGCGTCAGATAGTGGTCGACAAAGAAGAATGGTGGATAGTTCTCTGGAAGAACTCTCCTGTTTATTCTCACTACTGCGTCAAGATCATCCATTCTGAACTCTCGAAGCTTAAATACGCGACCGTTCTTTCCACGTATAAGCTCCTCTCCCTCTGTTGCTGTGGTTGCTTCCTTGATCTCTTGAAGCACGCTCATCAGTATCTTATCATACAAGATTAATAAGCTTAATATTATCTCTCCTCGACTGTCCTGCATAGGGTGTACGTGACGAGAAGGTAGAAAAGTCCGAGAAGAAGCAGTGTCGCCACGCCTGCCCTTCCTTTCAGGAACAGATCTCTGAGAACGAGCCCCATGAGACCTATGTGAGGTATGACTAAGTATACTACTCCCCTAATCTGTTGAGGCTTCACAAGCCATGGATCAGGCACAGGATTTGCATCTCCCTTAGTTCGTATAAGTATCCTGCCATCATATCTATATATCCTGTAGATTCTGTGTACTATCTCTACCCTCTTTCCATCTAACATGGTCACGTACACTATGACCTGTCCTACGTGGAGCGCTGTCACGCTAGCGGGCTTGAGCATCACTATGTCTCCTATGTCGAGCACCGGTACCATACTGTAGCTTCCTACTACTGCCCATGGCGTTCCTATGCCCATTCTTGCGGCAACTAGATAATATATAAGTATTCCTACCACAATGATGAGCAGTGTCAGCTCTATGAGCGTCTTCCTCTCTATAGTATCACCTCTCCCGGTCTAGCGCTGTCGGACATTTTCTCGATTACTCTATGCGGAGAAAGGTTTATATAGAAGCGGTCTCTAACTCACCTACGAGAGCTATGTCAACAGCATACGTCACACAGATAGGAGGCGTACCAGTGCTCGTCCTTAAGGAGGGCACACAGAGAGCATTCGGAAAGGAGGCAATGCGAATAAACATAATGGTAGCAAAAGCAATAGCAGAGGTCCTCAGGTCCACACTCGGTCCAAAAGGAATGGACAAGATGCTTATTGACAGTCTTGGAGACATAACAATAACAAACGACGGAGCAACAGTCCTGGACGAGATGGACATACAGCACCCAATAGGGAAGCTACTTGTAGAGGTAGCAAAGACACAGGACGATGAGGTCGGTGACGGTACAACGACAGCTGTAATTCTCGCAGGCGCGCTCCTCGAGGAGGCAGAGAAGCTTCTCGACAAGAACATTCATCCAACCATCATAATTTCAGGATATAAGAGAGCTCTCGATGCAGTGATAGACCACCTCAGAAAGATAGCAATACCAGTGAAGAGAGATGATCTTGAGACGCTAAAGAAGATTGCTGCAACCGCAATGCACGGAAAGATAAGTGAGGCCGTAAAAGACTACTTCGCAGAGATCGCAGCAAAAGCAGTGCTTCAGGTAGCTGAGGAGAGAGAGCCAGGAAAGTGGGTCGCAGACATCGACTGGATACAGATAGTTAAGAAGCATGGAGGAAGCCTCTTCGATACACAGCTAGTCTATGGAGTAGTGGTAGATAAGGAGGTTGTACATGCAGCAATGCCTAAGAGAGTGGTCGATGCAAAGATAGCACTGCTAGACTGTCCACTAGAGGTAGAGAAGCCCGAGATCGATGCAGAAATAAGAATAACAAGCCCAGAGCAGGTGAGGGCATTCATAGAGGAGGAGGAGAACATACTGAGACAGTACGTTGAGAAGCTCAAGAACATTGGTGCAAACGTGGTATTCACAACGAAGGGAATAGACGACATCGCCCAGTACTACCTAGCTAAGGCTGGTATTCTTGCTGTGAGGAGAGTCAAGAGAAGCGACATGGAGAAGCTCGTGAGGGCAACAGGAGGAAGACTAGTCACAAATCTCGAGGATCTCAAGCCAGAGGACCTAGGATATGCAGGACTAGTAGAAGAGAGACGTGTAGGTGATGAGAAGATGGTGTTCGTAGAGCAGTGCAAGAACCCGAAGGCAGTAAGCATAGTCATACGTGGAGGTTTCGAGAGACTAGTAGACGAGGCAGAGAGAAACCTAATAGACGCACTTAGCGTAGTAGCAGACGTAATAGAGGATCCATTCATAGTTCCAGGAGGAGGAGCAATAGAGATGGAAGCTGCAAAGGTCGCTAGACAGCTAGCAACAAAGGTAGGAGGAAGAGAGCAGTATGCACTAGAAGCATTTGCAAACGCAATGGAGGTGATACCAAAGACTCTAGCAGAGAACGCAGGACTAGACGCAGTAGACATACTCACAGAGCTAAGACACAAGCATGAGAGCGATCCAGAAGGATGGAAGTACGGTGTCGATGCGTTCACAGGAAAGGTAAGCGACATGATAGCACTAAACGTGATAGAGCCACTAGTAGTGAAGGTACAGGCACTAAAGGCAGCAGTAGAGGCAGCATGTATGATACTGAGAATAGATGAGATAATTGCAGCAAGCAAGCTAGAAGAGAAGAAGGAGGAGAAGGAGAAGAAAGAGGAGGAGGAAGAGAAATCGTAAACCTACAACACTAATGTAAGAACTAGGCAACAGAGTACGCTTAGAACAAACGCTATAACACAATTTCTCCTAACTCTTCTCAAAGTCCTATCTAGCCCTATACCCTCAATTTTCCTACATAATCTCTCACAAAGGTATAGGTATACTGCTAATGTAGGTATGATACATGCGGTCAGTGGCCAGATGTTTACACTACCGATAAGTTCTCTACTTAGCACTGCGTATAACAATGGTGCTAACACTCCGAGAGCAAGCATACATACTATAAGGAGCGTAGAGAACCTGTAGACGAGTCTTCTCATTTCCAGAACTATATACTTTCTAAAGTTCTCGATAGTTTTCACATCTGAAGGATCCTTCCTAGCTATGCTTAAGCTTAGATCAACTATGTTCCCTAGAGCCTCATATGAGCTGTTTCCCTGAAGTCTGTTGCAGAGTGAGAACTTGAAAAGTATCTTCTCATCATTATTAAGACTCTCATAGATCTGTAATAATCTATTTCTAAATCTCTCATAAGATCGTACTATCTTGGGGCTATAGTTTATCAGTATATTCATTAGAGAATCTACATCTCTATCGGTCGTAAATATCAGCATCATCGATAATAGTGTGAGAAGTGGTATTGTTAGAAATGTTAGAGAATTGTTAAAAACTTCTGAGAGAAGTATCACTATGAGCGGTGTGAGAACGAGTAGACCTCCCATCACTGTTAGATCCCTCTCAAAACTTTCTACCCTCATAGCTAGCTCGCTTCTCAGCATGTCGTGCTTTATCGTGACTTCCTGTCTCGCCATATCGTCATTATTAGTTTAAATATGGGTCAATATGGTGATCGTTTAAATATTTAAGAGAGGTTCGCTATCGAGCTCTCGTGAAAGTTGGCGTAGTACGTTATGGTGTTGGTAACATTGGTAGCGTGATAAATGCTCTTAGGAAGCTAGGTCTCGAGCACGTGATCATAAGCAGTGAGCGAGATCTAGATCTATGCGATGTCATCATACTTCCGGGAGTTGGTTCTTTTGATGCGGCGATCAGATATATTAGGTCTACTCTACCTGTCATAGAGAAGTTGAAAAGTTCTAAGCCGGTTATCGGAATATGTCTAGGAATGCAGATAATGTTCGAGAGCAGTGAAGAGGGAACGCTACGTGGTCTATCATGGTTCAGAGGCAGAGTCAAGAGGCTCAGCAGCAGAGTCGTCCCTCACATGGGGTGGAACAGTGTCGATATTCTGAAAGGCTCAGTGCTAGATGTCAGGTCGGGGGACTACTTCTACTTTGCCCATAGCTACTGTCTATATGTTGGAGATGTTGAGAAAAGTATCCTCTTAGGGAAGACCGTCTTTGAGAGCTCTGAGTTTGCAAGCATAATATTCGATGACGAGAGCATGGTTCTTGGAACTCAGTTTCACCCTGAGAGAAGTAGCAAGACAGGACTTCGTCTTCTTGCGAGCTTTCTCAGAGAGTGTAGAAGGTGATCAGCAAATTGGCCCATCTTCACCTCTCAGGGCGCGAAAACATCATCACTTGCCTGTTCTTTCGAGGTGCCTCTTCTCGAGTAGCTTGACTACGTCTCTAATACTTAACCCCTTGTATCTGAGAAGCACGAGGAGATGATATAGTAGGTCTGCGGTCTCCTCGACGAGCCTATCGTTAGATTCTGACAATGCGGCTATCACCACCTCTCCACTCTCCTCTAGAACCTTCTTACATATCTTCCCCAGCCCAGCTGAGATGAGTCTCCAAGTGTAGCTACTCTCATTTCTTGATCTTGCTCTCTCATCTATTATCTCCTCCAGCTTCAGTAGAAACTCTATCTCACTCATGCTCTCTACACCTGAGACTCTCCTTATGAAGATACATTCCTTCAAGCTCGGCAATGGTCTCACCGTGTTTGAGGATTTCTCTATCATATCCCTCGCAGATCACGATTCTCTTCATGAAGTCAAGAGGGGTCATAGTTCCTCTCGATCTCGCGAAGCCTGACGTTGGGAGCACATGGCAGGGACCTGCCACATAATCCAGATAAGTACAGGGAGCATTCAGAGACACTATACCGACATTTCTAACCTTTTCTGCGATCTTGTGACCATCCCTATACGATAGGACTTCGAGATGCTCTGGAGCAACCTCATCTATGATCTTTATAGCATTATCAACGTTATCTACCTTAACAGTGTAGAGGAGCCCCAGACTTCTCTGTGCTCTATATCTCTCATATTCTCTCTCAAAAATCTCTAAGATTCTCTCAGAGCTTGAGAGGACCATACATATGCTATGTGTACCATGTTCGAGCTCTGCCATCGCATCTAGAACAGCACATTTCAGCTCTGTCTCCGGAACCGACTCATCGATGTAGAGCACGAGCTCTGTAGGTCCCTCTATTCCATCTATGTCAACTATGCTCGATACCAGGTACTTTGCAGCTTGTATATATATGTTCCCTGGCCCAAATATCTTATATACTCTCCTCACACTATCTGTACCATATGCCATTGCTGCTATACCTGCCACACCATTTCCAACATAGACCTCTCTGATCTTCAGTATCCTCGCGGCTAGGGCCATCTCTGGGCTGATCAGTCCATTATCGAGCGGGGGTGTGAACACGACGATATCTCTACATCCTGCGACTCTTGCGATGGTGCACAGCATTATCATTGTTGAGACATATCCTCTAGGAACGTATATTCCTACACGTTCTATAGGTATGTTTCTTATTTTAAATATGGTTCCATCAAGTATGATTATCTCGTTTTTTGGAAGCGCTTTCTTGTTGAACTCTGTTACTCTCAGTATGGTCTTCTCTATGCTTTCTCTGGTGTTATCTCTCACCTTCTCTGAGAGCTCGTCTATCGTCTCCCTGCTTATTTTGACGTCTCTTATCTTGACCTTGTCTATCTTCTCTGTGTACTCTATTATGGCTTCGTCTCCTCTGTTTTTTACTTCTCTGATTATTTCTGCTATTTTCTCGGTGACCTCTCCTATTTCAATCCTTCTTCTTATCTGAGTGACCTCGCTTGAGCTTAACCTCATTCCTCCTAGTAGAAGCTTGTGCTCAATATTTAAAGGAAGACTCTCTCACTCTCTGACTAGTGTCGAGAACATATCTGCTTGCTGTACCAAGCAAAGGAAGACTTGTAGAGCCAACTATGAGACTTCTATCTCAGGTAGGTTTAAAAACATCATCCACAGATGATAGAGCACTCATCGTGCAGACTAGCTGGCCCTCTCTGAGCCTCGTCCGTCTCAGACCTGAGGATATACCAAGTATAGTTGAGACAGGTGCAGCAATAATGGGGATAACAGGGCTCGACTTCGTCCTCGAGTCTGAGTCAGATGTCGAGGTGTTACTTGGGCTAGGATTCGGGAGAGGCCGGATAGTGCTTGCGGTTCCTGAGAAATCTAAAATTGAAAGACCTGAGGATCTCCCCGAGAACGCTAAGATAGCAACTAAGTACGTGAACATAACAAAGAAGTTCTTCAGCGAGCTAGGGAAGAAGGTCAGGATAGTGAGAGTATCAGGAAGCGTCGAGGCAATGCCTATACTTGGAGCAGCTGACGCCATAGTTGACGTAATGTCAACTGGTACAACACTTAGAGTACATGGTCTTAGGCCAGTGTATACGATCCTTGAGTCAGAGGCAAAACTGATAATGACTAGAGAGGACGTAAATGGTGAGGCAAGGTACATAATAGACAAGTTCGTAACTCTCGTAAGAGCCGTCCTCGACTCTCAGGGCAGAAAGCTCATAATGATGAACGTTCCCGGACACACGCTTGAGCAGGTGCTTAAGGTTGTTCCGACGATGGAGGGACCTTCGATAGCTAAGGTAGTGTCTCGGAGAGGCGTGGACATGTGGGAGGTCATAACTGTGGTTAACGAGGACGAGCTTCCCGATCTTGTAATGAGATTGAAAGAGCTGGGAGTGAAGGACATACTCGTGCTAAACATAGAGAAGGTGATACCATGACAGCGAGCCGCCTCATGCTACCTGAGGAAAAGGCTAAACAGATAGCCGACTCATTATGGTACAGGCACATAGATGGCACCGTGATAGCAGTGGTACAGGATCATGAGACGAAGGACGTGCTCATGGTCGCATACATGAATAGGGAGGCAGTAATAAAGACCTTAACCACAGGAATAGCACACTTCTGGTCAACAACCCGAAAGAAGCTGTGGATGAAAGGTGAAACGTCTGGAAATATTCAGGAAGTTCTTGAAGTGAGGATAGATTGTGATAAAGATGCTATTCTCCTCATTGTTAGACCTAGAGGACCTGCATGCCATCTAGGGTATAGGTCGTGCTTTGATTCGTGGAGGATTGATCAGTCCTGCGTGTAGGTCGTTCATCTGTTCACAAAGCCCAAGCCTCATCATTTTAGGATTCTGACTACCGTTATGATGTAGGTAGTATTAAAATACCTTTCAGGTGGAGTAACTGAGGAAGTGGGCAGTTTCCTTAAGACAATAGAAAGCTATCTGATACATGGTGTAACGCGAGCGTACATAGTAAGGTGGTTCATGATCTCAGCCGTGATGGGAGTCATAATAGGTTCCCTAGTCTGGATTCTCGGTAAGGCGTCTAGCATAGTGCTGAAGAACTATGTGCTTCCAATACTTGGCTACTCAACAACGAGACCTCCACCACTACTCTTCTCGTTCTCTCTCAACATATTTATCAAGATACTTCCACTGCTGATAGTAGGTCACCTGCTCAGCTACCTGATAGTAACAAAACTGTGCGAGGAGGCCAGAGGATCAGGATGTGACATAGCTTTCTACAACTACGCTAACAGAAGATACCTCTTTAGGCTCAGAGTACCGTTCATGAAGGTCATCGCTACACTACCAACACTGAGCCTTGGAGCAAGTGTAGGAAAGGAGGGCCCAGCAGTGCTGATAGGCGCAAGCTCAAGCTCTGTGGTCGAGAAGATATTTAGGATGGATCTTAGAGATCTGAAAGTAGCATATGTGGCTGGAGTAGCATCCGGAATATCTGCAGCCCTCTCATCACCGCTCGGAGGAACAGTGTTCGGCATAGAGTTCCTTAGAGTATATGAGATAGAGTTCGAGATACTTGAGGTCCTCTACCCATCTCTAGTCGCGTCGATAGTGAGCTATCTGACGACCGTGCTCCTATCAGGTGGAGTGATATCTCCCGTGATCTCGCTAGCAGGAATAACTCTGCATCTCTCGATAGCTAATCCATGGGTCATATGCTCCTTCATATTCCTGGGCTTCATAGTCGGAGGACTCACGAGAGTATACGCAGAGGTGTACCACCTCTTCAAAGCAACATTCTTCAAGTTCAAGTACAGTCCAGTAATACCGCCAGTAATAGCAGCCATAGCAGTGGCAGTCATAGGAGCAACGACCCCGCTATCAATAACTACAGGATATGACTGGCTTAACAGTCTAATACACTACTTTGCTGTATCTCTAAGAAACTTCAACCCAACAACATACGCGATAATGGTGCTGTTCCTCGTAGTTGTCTTCAAGATAATAGCGACCTCAATAACGATAGCATCAGGAGCTAGCGGAGGAATGGTAGCGCCAACCCTAGTGACAGGCGGATACATAGGTCTGCTCACGTTCCTCCTATTCAAGCTACTTGCACCAGCCGCAGCAACGGGAAGCCTCCTATCCGTGCTCACTATAGCTGGAGCAGCAACATTGTTAGGCTGCGTATACAGGATACCTGTAGCGTCGATACTCATAGTCTCAGGAATGACAGAGACCTGGCCATACACGCCGCTCATAGCGCTCAGCATGGCTATAGCCTTCATAGTCACAGGACACTGGACAATTCATCCAAAGTTCAAACATTAGATAAAATGATAGACCATAAAATATGGAAACTATTTGAAAATGATCCAAAACTATTTGAGGTTCCAGTCAAATGTAAAAGATGTGGAAGATGTTGCATAGGCACAGAGATGGAGCTGATACCGCACGATGTAGAGAGACTCGTAAGAATAGGATATAGAGTTGAAGATTTCGCGGTAGTCAGAAAGGGAATAGTCAGGCTCAGATGTATAGGCGACAGATGCGTCTTCCACGATCCTGACACCAACCTCTGTAGGATATATGAGCATAGACCTATAGGTTGTAGACTCTATCCTCTACAGTACAGTGATGGTGAGATCTATGTAGATCCTGACTGTCCAGCAGCAGATACGGTACCTACAGACGTATTAGAGAAGTTCCTACCCATAGTTGAGGCATTCGTTAAACTTAGTCTAATCACGAGAGACTGGCTTCTTCTGAAGTACGGTAAGCTACCTGAAGAGAGGTGACTGAATCTAATATTTATATTTCTTGATCCTACATATAGTATGAGAAATAGAACAGTGCTCGCACTGATCCTCCTAACACTGATAATCATGATCACAGGAACATCCGTAGCATATGCTCAGACAACGGACGTGACGACCAGCATAATAAAGAGCCTACAGCAGATATTCGAGAAGACCAGCAACACTATAGTCAGCTCAATGAACGTGACTCTGCAGATGATAGCTAGCGTACTAGTAAGAGTATCAGAGATCTTGTCGATAGCGCTCACCATAGTTGGTCTCTTCCTATGGTTCTCAAGGATAAGTCCCTACACAGGCAGGAGACTCCTGATATCTGCAGTTCTCTTGTTCGTGTTCGCGTATGTGCTCAAACACGTACATATCTAATCAATATTAACTATCTCCAATGAGCCATCACTCCTCACAACTATTGCACGACTCTCAAGCTTCTCAAACCCTCTGCTCCTAAACAGTCTATCGCTATCACCCGCTACCATACTCGACATCACGTAGAAATACTCAGAAAGTGCTTCCTTGAGCTCGTTCCCCGAGCAGTACGACATTGTGAGCGCTGTATATAGATCCCCAAAGTTCTTCTGCAGAAGTTCCAGAAGTCTGTCCATGTTTACCAATCGCGTTGACACCGCCACTATGCATAGTGGAGCGAGCACCTCCTTGTTAGGTTCTATGCCCATGGATCTGGCCTTTCTAATGCAGTCCTCGTCTCCTTCAGGACAGTATACTGATAGGTCAAGTACTATTGTTGAGGCTGATTCAGCATATTGGGCTATCTTTCTTCTGAGATCTTCGTCTATCGAGTTTGTTATTATCTTATCTATCATCGATAGACCTATCAGTCTGCCGTTGACGTTCATTGCGCTGAATATTATGAAGTCGGACTTTTTCAATTCCTCTATATCTATCGGCCTCACATCAGAATAGGGAAAGTACTCGTTTAAATATGTTTAACATCGCTATAAGGTGTCCATATGTTGGAGAGGCTTCGTGCTAAGTTCGAGCCAGTACTAAGAAGTATAGCAAAATATCTATCAGTAAACCCGAACCTGCTCACACTGCTCTCCGTTATCCTCGCTATCCCTCCCCCAGTAATAATGTACCTGCATGTTAGCAGGCTAAGCATAGCGACAGCGATAGCTCTCTTCATAACATCGTCACTAATGGACATAATAGATGGAGCAGTAGCAAGAATACACGGTAGAGTAAGCAAGAGAGGAGCATTCCTCGACTCAACATGCGACAGGTATGTCGATGCACTAATGATGATAACAGCATTCATACTCTGCAACGACACGATGACCAGGCTCCTAATAATTATATGTCTGGTAGGATCATACATGACCAGCTATGCAAGGGCTAGAGCTGAAAGTCTTGGAGCTGAGTTAAGAGGGATAGGATTGATAGAGAGGGGAGAGAGGGTCATATTACTTATAATATTTTTCATAATTTGTTACTTCCTTTATGGTACAAACATCTTCAACATATTTACAAGAGTCTACATAGGAATTCTAGCGTTGCTAACAAACATCACTGCAATACAGAGAATAGTTAAAGTATGTAGAACACTACGATAAGATAAGTAGACCTTAAGGTTTAAATAATGTGAAAACCATGTTTAGCTAAAACAATGGTCAGGGAAGAATGTGTCATAGTATACATAGAAGGTAACAAGATAGCAAAAACAGAGAAAGTGAAGGGAGAGCTAATACAGGTAGTCAAGGAGTGTGCGAAGAAGCTGATAGACCAGTGGGATGCAGAGGCCTCAGACTTCATAATACTTAGAGACAACTACACGGTGACTTTGAAGATCCCTCTAAAACCTGAAGTAGCAGATATAGCGAAGAAGTATGGTGCGAGAAGAATAGGTGATCATGCTGAGGTCACGATACCTGTATATGAGATATCTTCAAGCAACAGGTGGATAGAAGGCTCATTTCAGGCAGATAACTTCATAGTAATATTCCCATACCTTTCAGACGAGGTCACAGACCAGATTGCGAGCGCAGTAATAAAGTCGCTAACCGAAGCCCATGCCGAGGAAGAGGAGCTTGGCGAGGAAGAGCTGTAAAGCTAGATGAGTGACAGTTTTGTTGCTCCGAGAACCTCGTCAAAACTTATGCCTAATGCATCAAGAACCTGTTCTAGACTCGTCTTGAGATAGTCCACGTACTTGTCAACATCAACCTCGTCGATCCTCGCAAGCTGTACCGGCTTAACGCCGTCCTTTGTACGAGTCTTAACAAAATATATTATATCGCCGGGCCCTACATTTATGCCGTACTGCTTCAACTGTAGTGCAGCCTTAACGTGCTGTGGCTTGTTCTTAGTGTACTGTTCTAGTGGCTTGTTTAGGGACATTCTTATAGTTAGCTTGTTTAGGGGTATCTCTCTTCTACGAAGCTGGTCATAGTATTCTTTCACCTTTCTTCTGATCTCCTCAAGCTTTACCTGTACGTCTGTTATCTTCTCCATCGTCGATATTATCTTTAGGACGTCACTGAACGCTTCTTTAACAAAGTCTGGAGTGTTTCTCTTCTTTCCCACCATGCCCTTGATGTCGAGCGAGCCGTCGGGGAGTATGCCTATGTAGTTCTTCTTTCTACCGCTCATTGCAACTAGCCTATACACCTTGTCAACGTCTATGTCTATCCCGAGGGTCTCCTCAACCCACTCTATGAGTTCCTTCAATTTCTTCTCATCGGGACTCCATATGAACAAGCTATCAGTATCACCGTACAGCGGCACAAGCCCGATCTCTATCGCTTTTATAAGCGTCATGCTCATGGCCAGTCTCCCTAGAGCAGTGACCAGCTCTGCAACAGGTGGACAATAGAGCTGGAACGTCTCTGCACCGAAGACTCCGTAGGAGGCGTTTATGAAGACCTTTAACGCACTCTGTACAACATCGTAGAACTGTTTAAGCACTGGGTTGCTAGTCGTCTTAGCTATCTTCTTATAGACATACACTCTCATGTCTCTCAGTATTCCAATGATGGTCGAGGTCAGCCCCCTCCTGTTGTAGCACACCCAGTGAGGAAGATCAGGATATGGTCTATTGTTCTTCTGCGTCTCGTCCGGACATCTGACCGTCTCGTACGAGAGGTTCCACTTCTTTATTATAGATGGGTACAGGCTTGCAAAGTCTATAACACATACGTTAGGAAATATTCCTGGCACTGGATCTATCACTATTGCTCCAAGATACTTCTTTCCCTTTATTATCGCCTTTGTCGCAGCCTCACCCTTGACGTTAATTATGTCCTCCTTCTCCGGTATAAGCCATCCCTTTCTCCTGTGCTCGTAGTACATCATGTTCTTTATCCATGCAGATACCTGACTTCTCGTTATATCGTCGAGAGGTAGCTTAGATATCCTGCTCAGCAGAATTATAAGCTTCATCACGAGCTCATTATCGTACATGGTCAGATACAGCGTCAGGAAAGCATCTCTGAAGTTATAATTTATCAGTTCCGCATAATCCATCTCGCTTATAGGCTTATCTCTAGGAATCTTCTTCATCTTGACTAGAGCGGAGGCAATCGTGTCTAGCGTCTTCTCAGCACCACGATACTTTCCTCCAAAAGCGTAGGTCTCTATTGCTCTGATGTTGAAGAACTTATATAGATCAATGTGAACTCCGAGCGCTATCGTCATCTCATCTCTCTTCGATATTATAGGTATCTCATCTTTCCTGAAACCTAGCTTCAGAGCCCTGTTATATATATATTTCAGGTCAAAGTTGTCGCCGTTGAACGTGATTATGAGCGGATACTGACACACTATCTTGAAAAATTCTCTCAACATCTCGTACTCGCTGTCAAAGAAAAATATCTCAACATCATCGTCACGTAGCCTCTCTATCTGCTCCCCCGTAAGCTCGAGACCTGGTCTTCTGAGCACTAGGACTCTTCTCAGACCGTCACTTCCAGCTAGCGCGATAGATATTATCTCATACGTCGCCTCCTCAGGCTTCGGTATCTTGTTCTCTTTAGGTGTGAAGACCTCTATGTCTATTGCGAGCCTCTTGATGTGTGGTACGGGAGCTTGAAATAGTGGTAGCCAGTTCTCGACCTCTCTCATCATGTGCTCGTCGTCTCCATATAATTTATGTACGAAATCTCTCACTTCTGGAGGAATCTCTATCTCTACTTTCACCAGCTTTCCATTCTCTATCTTATAAAACATTCCTGGAACCACATCATTATCATAGATGTAGCATAGGTGATACTTTATCTTCGACTCCCAGGTCTTTGGAAGAATATCTCTTATAGATTCTCTCGCACCTCCAATGCTGAGTGGATCCTTAGCACATACCTTAGTCATCACAACATCCCTATCGTTGAGAGCATCGTACTTTCTCACGAGCTCGATGTGACTGAACCCTCTATGTTGTACGACGCGGGGAAACTTCATAACTATGTCTCTCGGATCTATGTCTGTAAGAAGGTACGGTCTATGTCCAGTATTGTCATACCAGAAATATACCTTATCATTAACAGGATCATAGAGCTTAACAAGAGCTTTCCCCGCCTTCCCATCGTAGGTGACACTGAGCACGATTGCTGGAGGAGATATGCTGGGAGTCTCACCTCTGATCTCGAACGCTATGGACTCCTCCTCAAACTCCTCACCTTCTCTCAACTGTACCTCTTCTTCCTCTTCCTCCTCAAACCTGTACTCTTCCTCCCTTGCCCTCTTAACCATCTCTTCTACAAGAGATATTCTTAAAAGATATTAAAACCTAGTACAGTACGGAATCCAGTGATGATGCTTGTGAGGCCTGATGAGTGAGGAGCTGGGCTGAGCTGACAATCCTTATAAACACCCTAGACGACACGAGATCGAGGTTCCTCAATGGGTAAGAGGATACTTGTCCAGCGCAGAGGAAGAGCAGGACCAACGTTCATAAGTCCAAGCTGGAGGAGGCCTGGACCCGTCAAGTATGTCTCTCCAGACGAGACCCAGATGAATGGAGTGATAAGAGGAGTAGTGAAGGATCTCATACACGTTACAGGGCTGAACGCGCCAGTAGCTCACATAATGTTAGAGGATGGTAGAGAAATGTACATGTTTGCAGTAGAAGGAATGTATGTAGGACAGATGATCGAGATAGGATCGGACGCACGAGTAGCAACGGGAAACGTGTTACCACTATACAAGATACCTGAAGGAACAATGGTATGCAACGTCGAGAAACAGCTTGGAGACGGAGGCAAGTTTGCAAGATCAGGAGGAACATATGCGGTAGTGCTCTCCCACAAGCCAGAAGAAGGAAAGACCGTCCTACAACTACCAAGCGGAAAGACAATAGAGGTAGATACTCGAGCAAGAGCCACAATAGGAATCGTTGCAGGAGGAGGAAGAACAGAAAAACCGTTCGTAAAAGCAGGAAAGAAGTACCACAGGGCAAAAGCAAAATCGTGGAAGTACCCAATAGTAAGAGGAAAGGCAATGAGCCCATATGCTCACCCACATGGAGGAGGTCATCACCCAACAGGCAGTCCACCAGTAGCAAAGAACGCACCACCAGGACAGAAGGTAGGACACATAGCTGCAAGATGTACCGGAAGAAGATGCCCACAGATCATACCATACGAACAGAGACGCAGAAGAAGATAATCCTCTACATCACTTCATATTCTTTCTAAGCAAGAGC
>JAADER010000008.1 GCA_013153275.1 Thermoproteota archaeon | reverse complement strand
TCCCGCTGGCGTAGGCCTGCGTGGGTTCAAATCCCACCCCCCGCACCATTATACTAGTCTTATTATTCCTAGTTTGCATTTGTTTTCTTGTTGTTCTATGTCGTACATGTCGTATTGTGTTTCTGTGTATTCTGTTAGTAGTTCTGTGTAGAGTATTGCTATTGGGCATGGTCTGTAGTGTAGTCTTCGTCTTGGGCATGCTTGTTTTTCTATTTGGTTTAGTGTTGTGCATATTTTGTTGAATGTGCAGTTTTCTATTTGTATTTGTATTGAGTCTCCTTCTATTTTGTGTGTTATTTTTGTTGCTCCTTGTTTTTGTATTATTATGTTTGATAGTGATTTTATTACTGTGTCTAGGTCTGTGTCTTCTATGAGTCCTCTTGTTATGAGTAGTCTTGCTATGTTTCTTGCTGCTTCTCTGAGCAGTGTTAGCCAGCCTCTTCCTGTCATTGTGCTGTGGGCTGATATTGCTAGTGATATTAATGCTAGGTCTCTTATATCTAAATCTGTTAGCTCTATGTCTAATATTCTGTACATTAGTTATGTATTGTTTTTAAGGTACTTCATTGTGAGGTATTATGAACTTATTGCATACTTATCGTAGGAATATATTTAAAACCTCTCTTGAGAGTCTATCAAGCTCGGTCAGTATCAGCCCTATGTTGGGTTCTCTACATGTTAGAACTCCTATGTAGATTCTCTTGCCGCCAATGTACTCGTCTAGTGGTAGCGATCTGACTATTATCTTGCCTTCAGGTCCGCTTAGTATTACCTCGTCGAGTCTAGCATTGTTCATTAATGTTCTATATGCTCTTCTTGAGGGACCCATAGCTAGAGATATCATTGCAGCAGCATCTTTAGGATCTCCAGAATATTTTAGGAAGTAGGAATATATTGGTAATCCATCATCTCTTAGAACTATTACACCTATCACATCTTCACCGCACCTATCAGAGAACTCTTTTGCAAGCTTGTCTATGGCTTCTCGTACGTTTATTGTTCTTGGCGCTGACATGTATATGATATATGTTAGCTGTATAATATGCGACTTCTAGACAGGTTCTCAGTACACTACACGAATGGGATATAAATATATTGAAACTGGTGCATACTTCACATAATTATCCTATGTAAGCTATACACGCACCGCTATATTTAAATACTTCCATAACAAACGATCACCAAAGAACTTACACAAAAATAATGAAAGACCTAATTAATCACCCCACTTGGAAAAGATGACTTGACAAATCATACTCCTCCCATTAGGAATGCATAAATCAAAGATAAGAGAAGACTATGCACGGATATGGCGAGCGTAGAAGAGCTAGCATCATGGCCTCGAATATGTAGAGACAGAGACCAGTGCATCGCATGTGGAGCATGTGTAAGCGTGTGTCCAAACAATGCTCTCGAGCTAGATGAGGAAGGAAAGCCAGTACTAATATGGGAGAGATGTGAAGGTGGAAAGCCGGGACATGAGACAGAGTGCATCAAGGCATGCCCAGTAGGATGCATATGGCTTACAAATGAGGCACCAGAAGAGGCAAAGTCAAAGCCATGGTTCAAGATAGTTGACAAGAGACCAGAGATACTTGAGGCATTCAAGAAGTGGAAGGAGAAGTTTGGAGTCAAGGTCGACCCAATGGAGTAATAGGGAAAACTTCCTCTACTTTTTTCTCAATCTCCTCTCTTAAATCATGGACAATAATCATTTTTAATATCTAAGAGTCTTCTCAGACTGAATGCGAGGATTCAGGAGCTTTATGAGGCTGACACGTATAGAGCATGGTCTCTTTGTAGGTTTGGTACCTGTCTCCACATATGTGTTGACTAGTAACCACATAAATGTTATCACCATACTTGTCCTATACTTCTCTGCTCTTCTGGCAGAGATCTACCTGTTCACGCTGAACGACCTATGCAACATAGCTGAGGACAGGATAAACAGGCCAGATGCCCCCCTAGTTACAGGAGAAGTTAAGATAAGTGAAGCAAAGATCATAACTTACATATCGTTAGTATCCGGAGTCACGACTGTCGTAGTATCATACGTGTACGGTCTTATTAATGATATATCTCTAGCAGTCTATCTTACAGCTCTAGTGCTCGGCACACTGTACAATATTGGACTCAAGAGAACATGCCTCATAGGGAACGTACTGACATCTATTACCACATCTCTATCATTCATATATGGTATGGAGCAGATATCCACAGTACCTATAATGCTCTTCTTCATATCCTTCATAGCATGTATGGGAAGGGAGATCATTAAGACGATAATAGATATTGAAGGTGATAGACTTGCAGGTTTAACAACGTTACCAATAAAGTATGGAATAGATCTTTCAAAAAAGATTGCAATAGGCTCCGAACTAGTGGCATCAATTCTTCTTATGTTCTTATCATTCTACGTGTTCACAAACATCTCGCTACTGTACAGATTTTCGCTGCTCGCAGCGGGGTCTCTCGTAGTAGCTCTGCTAAATATCGTAACGCTATTCAAGATACGTGACTTCTCAAAGCTCAGAAAGATACTTCTTGAGCTGATGTTTCTACTGATAGTATCGTATCTTGCTACTGCACTATTTTGCTATCTGTCTAGAGTTTACTAAGAACTCTCTATTATTGATCCTCACATAGTACCTGCACTCATCTATAGGTATTATCACTATATCTCCAAATATTGTTAAGATCTTTATATTAGTTTTTGTAACATCTATAACAAGACCCTTTATACCGTTGCAGTACCTGTTTCTACAGTCAACACATTCTACAAATCTATATAATATGTTTAACCTATGAGGAATCCTACTCTTTTTAGTCCTTCTCCTTCCTCTTTTACTGGGCAATTGCTACCTTCCTCACACCGACCTTAACTACCTTCTTCTCTAGAACTAGGCGCTCGATAACATGTTTCAGAAACGATATCCTTGGCTCATTTATCTTCTCTGCAAGCTCCTCCACAGTGAATGCTCTTCCCTTGTTGTTTGTTAGGAAAGATATCACCTTCTCTTTGAGAGTCTCCTCGTTCTCTATCGTCATTATTCTAGCTATTGCTCTTCTCACAGCTCTTATCTTTCCAGGATTATCAACTACTCCTCTCTCCTTCTGCGATATTAGCTTAAGAAGCTCCGTCCTAAGCTGTTCTAGAAGCTTCTGCCTGTCCTCCCTGCTCATCGATCTGAGAGCACTAGCATTCAGCTTCTGCTTCCTCATTGCTACTCACCTACTGCTGTTCTGGCTTTGCCTCAGCTTCTAAAGGCTTTTCTTCTGGCTTCACCTGCTCTGGCGTCCTTATATAGAACTCATCGCTCAGTCTTCTTGGCGGTAGAAGTCTAACCTCTATTCCATACATTCCAGGTTTGAGTAATACATGTGCTATGTACTTGTCGACCTTCGTCTTAGCATCATGACCACACTTGTATATTGTACCATATATGAACTTCTCGAACCTGGCTCTCTCACTTGTCAACTTGCCGCTTATCGTTATCTCAACTCCTCTCACACCAGCCTCAACTAGCTGTCTTATAGCTATTATTGCAGCTCTCCTGAACTTCACTCCTTTAGCCATAGCCCACGCTATCCTGTTAGCTATCACCTTAGCATAGTACTCTGGCCTCTCCTTTGGCGGAGCAACATCGATCATAGGATTCTCAATCCCAAACTTAGTAGCGAGAAGCTGTTGCAGCTCTCTCACGTTCTGTCCCTTTCTGCCTATTATTCTGCTAGGCCTCTCAGCATATATTATTATTCTCGTGCCAAGAGGACTTCGAAGAATGTCACAGTCTATGTATCCTATCTTGGCAAGCTTGTACTCTAGGAACTCCTTAACCATCCACTTCTTAATATTTTCCTGAATTATCTTCTTATATACAGGTACTCTCTTGCCTCCAGTAGCCAGAGATGACCCCAATAGACGCATGAAACCCTACTTAAATAACCTTACGCTCCTCTCACAAGAGATGAGAAATCAACATAAAAGATGGATAATACAAAGATAGAATCCTCTTAAACAGCCAGACAACAATATAGAAACATGAGAACCTCACCAAGACTCTCAATAATAACTTTAGTGATAATCATCGTGGTAATTGTAACCTTCTGTATAACATTAATCAATATACATAAAGCATATACCAGAGAAAACAAACTAAGATATTACATCGATAGGATGAACAAACTTTTTAACAAAAGTATATGTCTGAACATGGACAGCATAGTTGCAATCTTCAAGTCAGAGGACAGATTAAAAGAAACAAACATGTATGCTAAAGCAGTACTCAATAATGTTACATATATCAGAGAAATATTAAACAAAAGCACAACAATGACATATATAAGAATAGGATATCTAAAGTATAGATTAAATATAATCAGTGACAGTACAAATAATACACAGATAATAGAGAGTAGAGATCTATCGATAGAGCTATCGTACCGTAGTAAGAAGATTGTGAGAACATGTGTTGAAGGTCTTATAAGATTTGAGAAACTCGTAAACAACAATGAGATAACAGTTAATAATACCTATAGAATTAATCAGTGCATAGTAGTACATATAAGTGAGAGGCCTCCAGAGAACGCAGAGGCCAGAAGGATAATAGTGCTCATTCTTGCTGCAAGAGCACTAGCAGAGCTATATTTTCCTGAAATAGTTAAAAATGTAACGTCTAACAGAGAAATATACGTTAATGGACAGAAATGTATAATGTTTGTATTTACTGGGAAAGTAAATATAAGTAAGGCGATAATAAATGGGAAAATAGTTGGATATATATTAAAGATGACACATATGAAGGAAAATGAGACTCTGAAATATCTTACGCAGCTAGCTAGAACATTAGTAAGAAAAAGATTAGATACCGTATTAATCAAGTATAGAACATGTATATTAAATGTCGGAATACCGGTAACACAGTCTATAACAATACAGGGCAGGGAAGGTACTATAAAAGTAAGCGCTAGCTATATGATAAAGAATCTGAAAGTTATGTTTAACGTATCGGTACCGAGAGTGGTAGCTCCAGTGAGACCTATAACGAACGTAGTGCTAGTAAGAACATTAGATGTGGCGACGACATTAGCACAGGTGGTTAGGCAAGTATTGTCTCAGGTCTTGCTTAACTATATAGCGGTCGGCACAGTGCTGAGGTGAATGCTAGTGGTGCGGGGGGTGGGATTTGAACCCACGCAGGCCTACGCCAGCGGATCTCTGCGGGCCGCGGGGCTCTAGAGTCCATGTAGCTTTTTTCTTTAAAAACATATCGTTTCTTCGGCATTCGACTCTTATCCATAGTGAGGACGCTCATGGGAGCTTATGTTCTCTGGGTGTTTTATGAACGGTTTCTGGTTGTAATGTGTTTATGATTGTTTCCCCGCGGCCCGCTTAAGTCCTTAGGGGCGGGGGAGGTCTAGCTCCCCCGCAGCCCCCTTTGGCCAGGCTCGGGCACCCCCGCAACCTTGTTCGTACTTTATCTCTGTAGTTTGTCTTTTAAGTCTTTCTCTATTGGTCTATGGCTTGCCTCTTGTTGAGGGTAAGGTTTTAATATTGGTTTAGTGTGTGCTCTCTATGTCAGAGATGTCTAGTTTAGATGTGTGTAGGCGTGCTCTGAGCATGATTGTTAATCGTCTTGATGTTCCGGAGGATTTAATGTATAGAGTTGCCTTGTTGGTTCTTAGAGGAGAAATTGAAGATGTTCTCGTTAGTGGGCTTCTTGTTGGTCTTCGGGTTAAGGGTGAGGCCGTGTCTGAGATCTGCGGTTTTGCTCGTGCTATGTATGATTCCTGTGTGAAGGTCGACGTAGGTGATCTCGATCCTATAGATACTGCTGGCACGGGTGGTGACGGTCTTGGTACGGTTAATGCATCGACTATGGCTGGTCTTGTCGCGTCTTGTGTAGATGGTGTCTACGTTCTCAAGCATGGGAACAGGTCCGTGAGCAGTTCGTCTGGTAGTGCTGACTTTCTTGAGGCTCTTGGATTCAGAGTTGAGCTCTCACCGGACGCTGCTGTTAAGCTTCTTCGCTCTGTCAGGTTCTCCTTCCTCTATGCTCCTCTTTATCATCCAATGATGAGAAATGTCATGAAGGTCAGGAGAACTTTGAAGATAAGGACTATATTTAATATTCTTGGACCTCTCTGTAATCCTGGTGGCGTTAAGAGGCAGGTTATTGGAGTATCGAGTAGAGAGTTGATGTATAGGATGGCTGAGACATGTGTTAGATTAGGTAAGACGAGGATCCTGGTAGTTCACGGTGAGCCTGGGATAGATGAGGTCTCGGTGTTCGGTAGGACGCATGTTGTAGAGGTGAGGGATGGAAAGATAGAGGAGTACGATGTCGATGTTAGTGATCTGGGATTGAAAAAATGGAGAATCGAGGACGTCAAGGTCACGGGACCGGGAGAGAGCGTCAAGCTCTTCCTTAACGCGCTAGACGAGAAAAGAGGACCTGTCTATGAGTTCATTCTTGCGAACACTGCGGCAGCTCTCTATGTGGCTGGTGTCGTGTCGGATCTCAGGGATGGTGTTGAGCTTGCTAGAGAGGTTATTGAGGATGGTCTAGCATTTAAACATGTTATGAATGTTGTAAATATGAGTAAGGTGGTGTAAATATGGTGAGAGTAAAGATATGCGGCGTCAAGAGGGTCGAGGACGCTTTGATGCTTGACGGATATGTAGACTATATTGGTCTCATAGTTGATCCTGAAGTATCGAGCCCAAGAAAGGTCGACAAGGAGACTGCGCGTGCAATAGTTGAAAGGTTGATTAAGTCTACTCCTGTAGCAGTTGTCGTGTCTGAGGGGGGTCTGAAGATCGCGTCTGAGCTTGGATTCAGTGTAGCTCAGTTTCACTCGGATAGTATAGACGTGGAGAAGCTTGTCTCTATATGTAGCGACCTAGGTCTCAGACTTGCACCAGTAGTCATATATCGTGGAGATGTTCGTGAATGTTTGAGAAAGTTTAAGGAGATCATAAAGCTAGGCTTCGAGTTCCCGTACGTTCTCGTTGACGCAGATAAGAAGCTGAAAGTAACATATGAGAGAGGGCTCAAGTTACCCATAGAGGTTATAAAGGAAGTGACCGCTATATACGATAGGGCAGGCATCGCTGGGAATCTGAACCCGAACAACGTGGAGCTAGTGCTTAAGTATAGACCATATCTTGTCGACGTTGCAAGCGGCGTAGAGATTGAGCCTGGAGTAAAATCGGCAGAGCTTGTCAGAAGGTTCCTGGAGAAGGTGAGGAGATCTGAGGAAGCTACCCATTAAGCAGGTACCTGAACCAATAGATCTGCTACGTTATCTTGTTAGAGAGGTCGGAGCTAGCGATGTGGTGCTACTCGAGAGCAGGCAGGGGCATCATGAGAGGGCCAGGTTCACGTTCATAATGTGGGAGGAGGAGGACAGATACGTACACTATCCTGAGGATACGAGTGATGCTAGGAGGAAGCTTAAGGAGTTCTTATCCAGATGTGACGATTCTCCTCCAGGTATGAAGCTTGCCGTTGGCTATCTCTCATATGAGGCATGTACTCTAGTTGAGCCCTATCTGAGAGATCACGTGTCCGACTGGGGCTCGTGGCCGCTTGTAGAGATGTTCTCGCCTAAGTATGTAGTAGTGTATGATAATATGCTTGGGAGAGTCTACTCAAATACTGAGATCCCTAGAGAAGCTTTGAAGGATCCTCCTGAGAGAGAGGGTGTGAGGATCTTAGAAGAAATTGAAAGTGTTGGAAGAGAGACATACGAGGACTGGGTCAGAAAGTGCCTCGAGAACATATATAATGGAGAGGTCTTCCAGATAGTGATATCGAGGTGGATAACGTACAGGATAAGCGGAGACCTAATAACAATGTATGAGAACCTACGTGAGCTAAACCCATCACCATACATGTACTTCTACAAGCTAGGAGACAAATACATAATTGGAACGAGCCCAGAGCTACTAGTGAAGGTCGACAATCACCGTGTCGAGACGCATCCAATAGCTGGCACTAGACCTAGAGGAAGAACGGAGGAAGAGGACATAATGCTCGAGGACGAACTTCTCAGAAGCGAGAAAGATAGGGCAGAACACATAATGCTTGTGGACCTTGCGAGAAACGATCTAGGAAAGATATGTAGGTTCGGCACTGTCAGAGTTACAGAGCTCTTCGTTATAGAGAAGTACAGCCATGTACAGCATCTAGTAAGCAAGGTCGAGGGAACTCTCCTCCCGGGAATGGACATAGTAGATGCATTATGGGCAACCTTTCCAGCAGGGACAGTCTCAGGAGCTCCAAAACCTAGAGCAATGGAACTCATCTTTGAGTATGAGAGAAGAGCGAGAGAGCCATATGCAGGTGCTGTAGGTCTATCATATCGCAAGTTCGGAGAATTTGCAATAATTATACGTTCAGCAATAATAAACAATGATAAGCTAACGATAAGAGCTGGAGCAGGCATAGTTGCAGACTCTAAGCCAGAGCTAGAGTACCTAGAGACAGAGCATAAACTAGGTGCACTGAAGGACATACTCCTAGATAATCGAGCAAGAGCTAGGGTAGAGACCTATAACAGAGAGCTATAAGAAATTACAATCCCTCAGACTCGTTTTTTGAGTTATTGACCTTAACCTTAAGCACAACATAAGGCTGAGACGAACGTGCTATCTCTATGGCCTTCTTCACGAGCTCTATCCTCACGATATCGGGCCTCGTCGCCATGACGGTACATGCCTTATCCTTACCGTAACGTCCAGCTATTGATAGTGCAACGTTCTTGACCATGTAGTCACCCATCACATCTAGGCTACATACCTCGCCCTGCTCTACTAGCGCACTTATTGCCAGCCTCTTATAGAAATCTAGCACGTTCTTCTTCACTTTTGATAGTATGTCCTCTGCGGCCTTAAACTCGGGGTTCGTATAATCCTGTCTTGATCCTGTATCAAAGACTATACGGACCCTCTGTCTCCATTTAACGAACCACCATTCTGTCCACCGCCTAACGTGTTCAAGTACTGCAGCCTCATTTCTCAATATCTTCTCACAAACCTTCTTCCTAGCCTCCCTCTCATCAAATCTGAGCCTCTTGTATAGTCCCATCTTAGAGAAAGCGTAATGCATATAATCACTCTGTGCACATCTTGCAAGAAAGTCAAGCTCGTACGAGTCCTCTATCGGGACGTTCAGTCTCTCCAGGGTAAACTTAAACATCTCGTACAGCTTCCTTCTATCGAACTCCTTCCGTACTAGGTAGTCTAGATAGTAATTTGTCATATCTTATCCCTCTGTTTACAATAGTCGGGAACGCTCTTATAAAGGTTTATTAAGGAAGTACTGCAACAACAAGCAAGAACTCTTCTTACCGAGCATGTATGCGTAAGATGCAGAAAGAGACAACATTCTTCTTAATCTTTCTCTAAGATATCCAACAAACTCTGACAGAGCACGTAGAGAAACGCTGAACCTCAAATCAGCACTATATTTAACATCGACAAGGACAAGACCCTCAGCAGGAGCTGATGGGACAGTTCTCCTTACCTTGAGCTCCAGTAGATCACGAACCTCATCGATAGATAGGACCCCTCTGCCAACCTGCTCTAACGTCCACACTATTTTTCTAATCATCTTATTTCTGAACCCCTTACCTACAAATCTAAATATCACGAAAAGATTATCAAGATCGACATCTATCGAGTATATCTCTGTGACCGGATTCTGATCCTCGTCAAAGATCATGAAGTTAGAAAAATCATGCTTACCAATAAACATTTTAGAGACATGACGCATAAGCTCTATATCCTCTCCCTCATACGGCTTGAAATATATGTAGCATCTCTCAACTGCGGCTCTCGCAGAGAAATCTTCAGAAACCTCCGTCACTCCCCATATTCTTACGTAGCGTGGCAAGTTGCTATTAACCTCTTCTGGCCTAACGAACCTGGGTACTCTTATACATATTGTATTCTTTAGAGCTGAAACTCCTGGATCCGTCCTCGATGAATATGTGACGTCGCTATACTCCTTTGCAACCTTCTTAAAGGAATATAATATGGTCGAAAGCACAGATCTAGAGTCTCCTACAAATCCGTGAAACATCGTTCCATCATATGCTACAAGGTATAGCAGCTTCATGTTCACCACCTTCTAGAGGTCATCTACCCCAGGAGTCATCACTTCCTCAGATGGCATGTCACAAATCATCCCAGTGAAGTATTACTGGCTCCTATTTAAGAGCTTAGCGTCTACGCGACTCCTCTCTTATGGGACTGTTCCTCGTACTTGTTTTTCAGGTCTTCTTGTATAGGAACTGTTTTTACGCGATCACGATATATAGTCAGTAGGAGAGCTGAAGCATGGGAGTTTGGTATGGGTCGTGTGGTTTGGTCTAAGGTTGCTAAGGTTTTGCGTGAGGAGTATGTTGAGGGGAATAAATGCAAGATATGCGG
>JAADER010000003.1 GCA_013153275.1 Thermoproteota archaeon | reverse complement strand
GTGTTGTCGTTGCTTGTTGAGAAGGTTGAGAGGATTCTGGGAGAGTATGCTAGTTGTTGTAGGTTTGTGAAGGTTTCTGACTTCTCGTTTTCGTATAATGTTGTTGCTTATGTTAGGTCTTGTGGAGATGAGAGGAAGTTGTTGATTAAGGCTGTTTATGATATTTCTATGGTGTCTAAGGATGAGGTTGTGGATATGGCTGTGCTCTCTAAGGTGACCTCTGCTGTTCCTCTCATAGTTGGGGTGAAGGAGGGTGAGGAGAAGTTGAGGGAGGATACTCTGTATAGGAAGCTTGGTGTTCCTGCTCTCAGTGTGCTTGGGTTCAAGAAGGTTATGAAGGGTGAGCCTATAAGACTCGTGAAGGATCGGGGAATAGTTAGGGCTAAGGTTAAGGGTGAGGAGCTGAGAAGAAGAAGGGAGGAGCAGGGTCTAAGTCTGGGTGATGTTGCTGAGATGCTTAAAGTTAGCAGGAAGACTGTCTACGAGTATGAGAGAGGGACTTTCGAGGCTTCTGAGAGGACTGCTCGTCTATTAATGAAGATATTTGGTGAGGATGTTATAGAGAGTGTCGATATAGAGCCAAAGCTTGATGCTTGCCGCAAATATATCGAGAATAGAAAAGTAGCTACAGAGGACATATGTAGGAGGTTCGCGATAACGCCTGAGGAGGCTTATAAGCTCGAGAGGACTCATGGAAAGCTTGTCTTCGCATGCTCAGAGAGCGAGAAGTATATGGTGATATCGAAGAGATCTCTAATAGAGGAAGCTAGAGAGGTTGCGCAGATACTTGAGGTTGATACGCTGATCAATGGAGAATAACATGAATGATCTCATAGAGATAGTGGAAGGAAAAACTCGGGCGTTAGTACCTAATCTTGAGAAGTACAGGATAGGTAGGAAGATAGAGCCTGCTCATGCCCCAGTCTTCTACAATCCAGCAATGGAGCTCAATAGATCTCTATCTGTACTGGCTGTTGAGGCGTATGCACGCCTCTTCAATTATAAGGATCTCACAGTATGTGAGCCTCTATCGGGCACTGGGATCAGAGGGCTCAGGTATCTGAATGAGACATCCTGTGTGAGTAGGGTAATAATGAACGATATTGATGAGGAAGCTTATAAACTGATCATGCTTAACGTAGAGAGGAGCAAGGCTGAGGATAGGGTAGAGATATATAACATGGATGCATCACAGCTTCTCCTTAACCTTAGAGGCAGAATCATAGATGTAGTAGATATAGACCCCTTTGGATCGCCTATAGAGTTCATATATCCTGCGATCAGAGCTCTCAGACATAGAGGTCTTCTAGCTATCACTGCTACTGACGTTGGAGTTCTTATGGGGAGGTATCCTCAGAAATGTGTTAGGAGGTACGGTGCTAGGCCTATATACTCGATAGATTATAGTAGGGAGATAGGTCTGAGAATACTTGTGGGAGCAGTAGCGAAGATGGCTCTACAGTTGGATTACGGTGTCAAGCCGCTCCTATGTTACTACGAGGGACATTATTACAGGTGTTTTCTAATGCTTCTGAAAGACAGGTCAGATGCTGTCAGCACTGTTAAGAATCTTGGATACCTAATACATGTGAGATCAACGAGCGAGGTGAAGTTTCTCAGGAAATACCCTATATGTAAGATAGCTAGAAGAGACGTAGACGTTGGAGGTCCTCTCTGGACTGGAAGCATAATTGACCTAGACTTCGTTAAAGAGATCTATGACGTTCTTAATGAGAGAGAGTATATTAGATCTAATGGAAAGCTTATGAAGATGGTGGAGGATTTCATAGATGAGGCACCGCTCAGCGACATACCATACTACACTACGAGCACTATCTGTAGAGGACTTGGAACAGAGATAAGCTCTAAGAAGCTGATCGAAGAGTTACGTAAGGCTGGTATAGATGCATCGAGGACGCATATGGACTCAAGAGGCGTGAGAGCAGGTGTAGAGGATGTAGAAGTTTTGAGGGAGGTCGCTCTATCAGTACTTGAGAGAGAATGAGAAAGCTCATACTTGTTGCTGGCCTGCCCTGTGCTGGTAAGACTACTGTAGCAGAGATCCTGTCCAAGCTGACAGGTGCTCCAATAATAGTTATGGGAGACATAGTTCGTGAATTATCTCAGAAGCTTAGTGAGGAGCCTCATAGGGTTGCTATAGGTCTCAGACTTAGGGAAGGAAGGAGAGCCATAGCGTTGAGAGTGCTAGAAAAATTGAAAGATACGCCTAACGATCTGATAATAATCGAGGGCATCAGAAGCATAGATGAGGTAGAATGCTTCAAGGAGAATGGCTATGAGACATATCTGATATATGTTGTCGCGTCCAGACCTACACGCGAGAAAAGAGCAAGAGAGAGAGGAAGAGATGAAGACGTAAGGCATGTCCCAAGCATAGTTCTGAGAGATCTCAGAGAAGCAACATATGGTCTTGCAGAGCTCGTGATCTATGCCGACGCCATGCTCCTCAACGAGTACGAGAGAATTGAAGATCTCAGAGAAGCATGTATAAATATCCTGAAAAGGCTCAACATAGCAAAAATATGAAGATAACAGTGTGGGTAGAGATCAAGCCTAGCGAGGATGTTGAGAAAGTTAAGAAGGCTGTACTCAACATTCTATCGCCAACAGTAATAAACTTTGAGAAGATCGGTGACAGGACCTTCCTAGTAGCATCCGCAGCAAGCTGTAGGGCATTGTACAGATTTAGGGAACTCATCCGTAGACAAGAGATAGAGGACTCTGCTAGACTAGTACTTACTCGAGGAATAGTCTCAGAGAACAGGATAGTGATCCATGTGAACAAGCAGGCAGCATATGCTGGCCATCTCTCCTTTGTAACAGAGGAGAAGGAGAGCCCGCTCGGACCAATAACGATAATAATAGAGACTAACAGGATACGCCAGCTAATAGATTGGCTTGCCCCCAGAACCGTGAGAGGTGAGAGAATATATGATGTTGAGCCTCCAGATGACTGTTAGATTCTTGAGACTACACTAATACTGTACTCATCCTTCACGGGATTAGCTAAAAGCCTTCTGCAAGCCTCTTCAGCTATCTTGAGAGCCTCATCTTCACTACCTGTCTCTATCTCTAGATAGTACACTTTTCCCGATCTCACCGACACTATCTCTCTTAGCCCAAGATCTCTCAGACATGATAGTGCGACGGTTCCCTCTGGATCGTGAAGATCTTTCTTCAGTCTTATCTCGACTCTCACAAGATATCTCATATCTATTCACTGTACATGTATGTTACTAGTCCTTTACCAGGTATCCACTCTTTAATCATGTACTTCTCGACTTTCCTCGACTTGTAAGCTCTCCTTACTATGTCCGCACTCTCTATCATCCTATCTATCGACTGTCTGGAACCTATATCCAGCCTATATATGAGCTTCCAGTCTCTCAGCTTTACTAGGTTGCTGGTAAGGATCTCGTTCACCTTGTGAGCTGCCTCGGGTATGGTGTCTGCGAAGCCCGCTATCTCGACGGCTCTAGACCCAACTGTTAGGAGTTCATTATCTTTAAGATCTACAGATCCATAATATACCCTACATCCTTTCTCCATAATCTTCTCCTCGTCTATATCCATCACGTGACCCTGTGCGAGCTTCCTATCTAACGGATATCCTAGAGGCGCGACGGCCTTAACGACCACGGCAGTGTTCTTGAACTCGAGCTTTATCTTAGGTAACGATCTTGATAATATTGCTTCAAATATGTCTACCATATCTGTCTCAAGCACGGAGAGAACATTAACGCCTTCTGGATCTCCAAACCTTGCATAGCACTCTATGACTGTTGGTCCCCATATTGGTGTAAGCATCATCTGTCCAGATATGATCCCTCTATACTCTGTACCTACCTCTCTTCTCACGGCCTCGACAAGCATCTTAACTATCTGGACACTCTTCTCATACTCCTCCTCCGTTATGAATGGTAGCGTTGTTCCTGGACCCATTATCGAGCCCATGCCACCTGTCTCTGGCCCAATACCGTACTCATACGCATGCTTGTAGTCCTGGACTAGTGGTAGAGGAAGGACGTTTACGCCATCTGTGAAGCACTGTAAAGTATATTCTATCCCCTCAACCTTCTCCTCTATGAGTATCTTGTCCTCGATGTCCGTGTACTTTGAGATCTCTGAGAATAGCTTGCTCACATGCACCTCCTTGACGCGGCTTCTAACATCTCTGAGATATGCTTGAAAGTCTGCTATAACTTTAACACCCTTTCCACCGAACTGTCTTGCAGGTTTTATAGCTACGCTCTCTCCTGTCTCTCTTATGAACTCTATTGCCTCTCTAACATCTCTAAAGGTCCAGAACCTTAACCTTCCTGGAATGTTGTACTTCCACATAAGTCTCCTCATAAATGCTTTAGACTGCTCAACCTGAGCTGCCTCTCTTCTAGGGCCTATACATGGTACTCCCTCAACGTCCTCTACAGCATTGACGACTCCTCTAAATAGTGGCTCCTCTGGGCCTATGACTACCAGGTCTATGCCCTTATCTCTGACCACCTTCAGGACGGTTTCGGGGTCCAGGAAATCTCCAAGCACTATCTCTCCATTTCTCGCCTTACAGCATCTCTCTATTCCTGGGTTACGATGCTTCATTAGTGCGTAGAGTCTTATGTTATGTCCGCTTCTGGCTATGGCTTCCGCGATCGCGTGCTCTCTAGAGCACTCTCCAAGGAGAAGTATTCTGCTCACCATGGTGACCTACCACCCATACAGTAGGTACATACTCTGTCCTCATCTATATTAAAAAGTTTAAATGTCTCATAGAGGTCATCGATCTCTGCAAAATGTATCTCATCAACGTTAAGTACCTCAGCAAGCTCACTCTTAGGCACATTAGCACAGATAAGCTCACTCTCTTCAGGAACCTCCATGTAGAACGGGCACCTCCTAACTATAGGTGGAGACATAATAAGCACAGACGTTCTACAAGTACCAACTCTATTACGAAGATACTGTACTATGCTCCTCAACGTCACACCCTTAAGCATGCTATCATCAATAAGTAGAACGTTCTTCCCAGATAAGACAGGTCTGATAGGACTCATCTTCAACTGTACGCCTATCATCCTCTCTAGGATATCCTCCACGAGAGCTGACCTTACTCTCCTACCTGTCTGTACAAACCCTATATAGTACTCGAGACCTGTCACTCTAGAGTATTCTAGCGCATATATGGTACCCGTCTCTGGGATACCTACAACGATGTCATAATCCTTAAGCTGGTATCTCTCAGCTACCTTTCTAGCTAGCTCTCTCCTGAACCTGTATATCTGTACTCCATCTATGGTGCTGTCCAGCCTTGAGTAATATATGTACTCTAGAGCACAGTAACAGCCCATTCTCCTCGTCTTAGACCTCTCAACACAGTACTTACATACCTTAACGCAAGACCCAGCATCAACGTCAGCTCTGAAGTCGGCTCCAACACACTCTATCGCGCAGCTCTCGCTCGATGCTACCGCGAGGTCGAAACCGTATGCGCCTATCTGGAGAGGCTTGAGCCCGCTTGGATCCCTATATATGAGCATCTCACTATTGTTGGACACTGCTATAAGTGTTAGAGGTCTCCTAACCTTCTCTGATAGAGAGTTAAGTAGCTCGGCTCCCTCATCGACATCTTTAAATCCTCGCTCAATACACTCCATGATCCTCTCTTCCATGTCCACTATGGGTGCATAGGACACTACTAGGTACTCTGTATCATTATGATGTCTATATACCACGTTTCTATTCTCTACAACTGGAGTGCTCACCCAGCCGGCTCCGTACCATCCCTCCACCTCTATCAATTTCTCAACATTGTAGGCCCTCTCCACATCACCGCCTCCTTCAAGAATCCTAGACTCTCCACCACATATATACATTCCGCTTCCTGCCTGCCCCCTATGGTTAAGAGCTAGGAGACCATAGTATATTATCTTGCTAACGTTCCAAGCCTCATCAAATGCATACACTGAGAACAGTCCAACCACATTGCATAGGCATTTAACGAGGTATTTAAACACTCCAGTTCTATCAAACACGTATCCACGCAACACGTTTAAATTAGACAGTTTAATATGTGTCACAAAAATGTGTGGAATAGCTGCATGCATTGGCTCCATGGACAGCTTCTCCATAGTGAGATTCATGCTCATACAGATACAGCACAGAGGTCAGGAAGGAGCGGGAATAGCATGGTACACATCTCAGGGAATAAAACTGATAAAGAACTTCGGCCTGGTCACACAGGCAATACCGGACCTGAACGTGAGGACCAGCGTCGCGATAGGACATGTGAGGTACTCCACGACAGGGACGTACATGAAGAATGTTGAGGAGCTTCACCCGATGTATATAAAGGATGGAGACCTGGAGATAGCTCTCGCTTTCAACGGCACAATAACGAACTACAAGGAGATCAGAAAAGAGTTATCTAATCGGTACATGTTTAATACTGACACAGATACTGAGGTGATACTCAAGCTCATACATAGCGAGCTGAAGAGAGGTCGAGATGTTCTCGAGTCTGTGCGGAGATCTCTTCTCAAGCTTTCTGGCTCATACTCGATAGTGCTCATGATAAATGACAGGCTTGTAATAGCTAGAGATCCTCTAGGTTTTAAGCCTCTCTCATATGCTGAAGTAGATAGTTCTGTACTTGTAGCATCAGAAAGCTCTGCAATATCGACTCTGACAGGAATTGAGCCTAGGGAGGTCGAGCCTGGAGAGATGATAATGATGTATAGAGGAGAGGTAGAACGTCATTCTCTAGGTGTTGATATTGGTAAGAGAGCGTTCTGCGCGTTCGAGTACGTGTACTTCTCAAGACCTGACACAGTGTTCAACGGCGTCACAGTATATGAGGCGAGGAAGAGGATGGGTAGCTATCTTGCAGATCTGGAGGATCAGGATATTGATATGGTAGTTCCTATACCTGAGACTGGAAGGATAGCATCGTATGGTTACGCTCAGAAGATAGGTAGGCCCATCGAGGATGCTCTAGTGAAGGTGAGGTACATGGGGAGAAGCTTCATAATGCCTAGGGAGCTCCGCTCGCTCATAGCTAAGTTCGGAGTCGTGAGATCCATTATAAAGAATAGAAAGATAGCTCTCGTAGATGACTCCCTCGTTCGAGGAACAACAATGAGAAACATAGTTAAGACACTGAAAAACATAGGTGCTGAGAGAGTACATGTTAGAATAGCTAGCCCACCAATAAGGTATCCATGCTTCATGGGTATAGATTTCCCAACAAGAGAAGAGCTTATAGCCTATGGAAAAACCATAATGGAAGTATGTAAACATATATGCGCTGACTCACTCAAGTACATATGTACGAGAATGCTTGAGAGAGCGATAGGTAAAAGAGATGATGAGCTATGTATGGCATGTTTCACCGGTCTCTATCCAATACAGATGGACATCCTCGAGAAGGAGAAGGAGTTCCTAAGAAGATGACTGTGAGTACTGTCTCTCAACTATCTTCGCACCACCATACCCGATATATATTAACTTATCAGGATTAAGCGCATCAATAACCTCTCTACGATTAGTCGCTACTATTAGAGTGATCCTGAACCGTCTACATACCTCAGCAAGCTTTCGAGCAACTCTCATCGCGGTTAGCGCATCGAGATGTGCCGTGAACTCGTCTATAAGTAGCAGGTTCGGTCTCTCTGCTAGCAGACTAGCTATCTTAGCTCTCTCTTTCTGTCCTGTAGAGAGCTCGTCAAATCTTGCTCTATAGAGCACAGCGTCAGAGAGACCACATATGTTTAATACCTCTATTGCCGCATGAGCATCACCAATCTTATTATACATGTGTTCTAGAAGGCTCTCGTTTCCGAACCTTGGCTCATGTTCTCCAGGGATCAATGCTGCTGCTCTAGCGTTTGGTGGAACCTCTATCGTCCCCTCTGTCGGTAGGTACTTCTCATCATTCTCTCCGATGACTCTCCCTAGGACAAGCCTGAGGAACGTTGTCTTTCCAGCACCTGAGGCTCCTACGAGGACAACTATCTCTCCTGGATCTATTTTCAGATTGACGTCTCTCAGCACTGTCCTCTCGACAACCCTTCTATCAACTCCGAATGCTCTCAGCACTTCCTGAAGCTCCTTTCTGAGAGATGACAGGTCCAGAGTGCTCCTGTAGACCTTCGCGACAGACTTGAAAGTTATCGGTCCTGTTAGTGGGTCACCTACACTGTACCTCGGCCTATATAGTCTTCCTCCGTGTTTTCTAGCATATGGATCGTTCTTGAGGAACTCCTCTATCTTCTTTCTAGCAACATCCGTAAGTGGGTAATAGAGTACTGGTCTACCGCTTGCAGTATCCCATAGATATATGAAGCCAGCCTTCTCGAAGAATGGATTATACCTCGCCATCTGTGCTATCACTTCGACGAGGTGCTTCCTCTTCTTCATCTCAGGTACTCTCCTCTCAGCAACCCACTCTACTGCGAGCTTCACTGCTAGGACTCCTAGGCCGTCTCCACGATAGTCCGGATGTATGACTACTCTTGCTATTCTTGCTGCTGCAGTATTACATCTATGCAACATTTCTCGAAGCATGTCACCAACCATTGCTTTTGCTAGTCTCTTCCCGTATATGCTAGCTAGCTCCCTATACTTTGTGAAGAGCTCCTTCCTCTTAGTATATGCTAGAGGCCAGAACGTTGGATGGAACCAGGACTTACCGAAGACCTTCTCTCTTATGAACTTCTCTATCACTACCGTGCCATCCTCCTTGACTATTCTCCTAGACATTAATGGTATTGGTGTATCAATTCTGACGTATCCTACTATTCTAGGTTCGTAGGGCTCTCTCTCAACGAGCTCAAGGACTAGGAACCTTGATGAGGGTAGTGATCCTCTTATCTCAACTAGCTTGCACATTATATTACATTGTTGGCATTTTGGCTGAATATTGGACTCATAGTATCTTCCACAGCTTGGGCATCTCCATACTGCTACTATCTCTTCCTCTGACGCATAATGATATTGCTCAAGCTCAACTATAGAAATGTAGTCATCCTCTGTAAGAGCCTCTCTTGCAAGTATCTTGTACCTGTATAGGACCTTTCCTGTCAGAGGATCATATCTTGGATGCTCTACAAGTTTCTGAAATACAGGCCACACCTTTATCATAGACTTTCCATAATACCTATATAGCTCGTAGTCTGTATAGTCGAGGAACGCTATGTCTCCCACCTGCTTCGGCTCCCCCATCATCACTATCCTAACCTTCTCTCCAGGTATGAGCCACTGTGCTATGTTTCCCATCATTATCAGGTTTAGTCTTCCGTATCCTTCTACGTCTACTTCTACACGTCCTTGCCATCTATATCCATATTTAGGTACGTCTACCTTCACAATTTTTCCATATGTGTCTCTCTTAGCAGCACTCTCAGTCGACATTATGTTAATATATCATCTTGCGAAGTACTAAAGCTTAATTAACTAGAATCTTAGAAAATATAGTCTAGCTGATGGACAAGCTCAAAGTGATAGTACTAGGATGCACAGGCCTTGTAGGTCAGAGATTCCTGACACTATTAAAGGATCACCCGATGTTTGAGGTAGTAGGACTAGTCGCATCGGAAAGAAACGTGGGTAAGAAATATCGAGAAGCGGTAAGATGGGTCCTAGAGGAGCCTCTACCAGAGGAGTTTGCAGACATGGAGCTACTGCCACCAGATCCAGACAAGATCCCGAAGGTCGACCTAATATTCTCAGCCTTACCATCAGACGTTGCTGGAAAGCTAGAGATAGAGCTAGTAAAGAGGGGGCAGATAGTAGTCTCAAACGCGAGCAATAACAGGCTTGACCCAGACGTCCCTCTCATAGTTCCTGAGATAAATGCTGACCATCTGGAGCTTCTCAAGATACAGAGAAAGAACAGGAACTGGCCTGGTCTCCTAGTCAAGAACGCGAACTGTACAACAATAATACTTACACTTAGCCTCAAGCCAGTTCACGATGCATTCACTATAAGGAGAATATTTGTGACTACAATGCAGGCAGTATCAGGAGCAGGAATAGGAGCAGATGCCGTACAGGCAGTATCAATAATAGACAACATAATACCATACATAAAGAAGGAGGAAGATAAGGTACAGACAGAGACAAGAAAAATACTAGGAAAGCTAGAGAACAATAGCGTAACATGGGCGGGCTTCAACATATATGCAACAACAACACGAGTACCAGTAATAGATGGACATCTCGAGTCAGTCTACGTAGAGACAGAGAAAGAGATAGACGTAGAGGAGCTCTACAAAGAAATTGAAAGATTTAACACAAGCAACAAAATAAGCAAACTAAACCTACCAACAAGCCCACCCAGACCAATAATAGTAAGAAAAGAGCCAGACAGACCACAACCAAGACTCGACAGAATGGAAGGAAAAGGAATGAGCATAGTAATAGGAAGAGTAAGAAAACTAGAAAACAACATATTAACATACCTAGTACTAGGACACAACACAATAAGAGGAGCAGCAGGAAACACAATACTCATAGCAGAAACACTAACAAAACAAATGCCAGA
>JAADER010000036.1 GCA_013153275.1 Thermoproteota archaeon | reverse complement strand
GAACGTGAATAGTGGTCTCGTCCATGTTATCTCTCTCCACTTCTTAGGAATCTGATGCTCACTCCAGAACTTTCTTACGAGATCCTCAACTCTCTTTACGTCGAATCTCTGCTCTAGGGTGAATAGATCAATAGAAACCACCTGAGCCATCTCTTCACGTTGTGCATGTTATAAACATTACTATCATGGGGTCCACCATTCGAACGCCACGTAGTCTACCCTGTTCTCAATCTTGTTCCATGTTGCAAGCACGAACCTCTTGTTGACACTATGTGAGAGTCGTGCAGCTCTCGTTATGTCTAGAGCGTTTATGTCTCTGTCAGGTTCTATGAAGTGCACCAGCATTGGTGCATGATCTATACCTGGACCTTTCTCATATACTGCGAACAGGGCACCAAACTTGAGACCGCTCTTCACCACAAGTCCTCTCTCTCTCAGTTCTCTATATATCCTGTATATGAAGTCGAAGTTCCTTATGAGACGTCTGCCGATCTCTCTTAACTCCTCAACACTTACGGGAGAACCGTCAGGCCGGTAGACCTCTATGACCCCCTTCTCCACTAGGTAGAGAGCCTCTACAAGAGACAGCTGAAGAGGTGCTACTATGTTCTCTACTTCCTGAAGCTTCACTTTCTCATGCCCTATGAACTTGCCATAGAACCCGGACCTATATAACGTTCTTGCGGACTCTACGTCAGGTACTATCACACCCCTATCTAACAGGACTGCCCTTATCCTCCTCATATTTTGTAAGCTCTCACTGTTGCCATCGTGTTATCCGCGATCCCGAGCTTTCTCATCTCGTTTTCATTACACCAGATCTCATTCTTCGGCACCTTCACGTCGAATATCACTGCAAAGACGTACCTTCTCTCTCTAGATCCGCCTCCAACAACCACGACCTCAACCTTGTCTCTTATCTCGAGCTCCTGGGCTAGCTCTGGATTTATCTTCGCCTTGCCTTCGTCAACATCTTTGCTTCTTCTTAGACGTATCCTCTTCTCCTTTCTTTCCCTCTTCTCCTCCTTTCTGAACATGTCAGGTCTCAGGAAGGATGGTATTATCAGCTTTGGCTGAGGCTCGCTCTCGATCCTTGTCTCCTCACTGCTGGTCGCGGTATGCTCCGTGTTTCTTCTCTCCTCCTTTGACATAGCTACCGGCACTATATTTCTCTCAAAGGTTTAAAAATATGTGACTAAGTCCTCTCGATGACTTCTAGCCCTAGCTCTCTTCCGACATTCACTAGGTCTCGCTTCTCCTCTATTACTGATCGAACTATGCTATATATGTCGCTGATCTTTGCTCGAATCTGTATTCTAGTGTCTCTATCTCTTAACGTAACGGTGCCGTCTTCTACAGTCCTATCATCGACTGTCACAGCTATAGGTACTCCGAGCTCGTCACATCTCGAGTACCTGCTTCCTATGCTCCCATCATCATCGTAGAGAACCTTCAGCCCCCTTCTAGCTAGCTCTCTCGCTATGCTTGCTCCAATACTGGTGAGAGGCTCTCTACGTACGAGAGGAAGCACAGCAACTTTGATCGGTGCGATGTCTGGGGGAAGTCTGAGAAGTATCTTGTCGCTATCAACCAACGTGAACGCATGTTCTAGAGTTACGTACACTATCCTGTCTATTCCAAATGAGGGCTCAACCACATGTGGCACGAACTTCTCCTTCGTTATCTTCTTTCTCTCGACCTTGAGAAACACTAGCTCTGGAGTGATCTCATACTCACCTATCCTTATCTTCTCCCCACGTGCCAGCCTTCTTGCATCCTCCTCGCGTAGTCCTGCTATAAGCTTCATGACCTCCCTGGCCTTGTCCCGAAAGACCTCTCTAATCTTCTGAGGATTAGGGTACACTCTAACGACCTCTATCTCAACAGGCCTATCTAACCTGCGCTCAGCTCTGAGCTCTCTACCGCTGAACTTCTCATGTCTAGATAAGTCGTAGTCTGTCCTGTATGCTAGACCGCTGACCTCGATCCATCCGAACCTCTCTGAGAGAACCATCTGATCAAACGCGCATGCTGCATAATGTGCTCTCTCTTCGGGAAGCTTAGCGAGAAAGTACTGATGATCTACAGGTATGCCAAGCTCGTTCATGAAAGTCATTGCGAGAGCCATGTAGAATGCCATCCACTCGTTAGGAACAATCTTTCTGTCAACGATCTCTCTAGGAGTGAGCTCCATAGGAGTGGGATCTCGTCCCTCCTTGACCGCTTTCTTGACCTCGTCCTCCGTCGTAAGTCTGATCTTGACGTCACGGACATCGTCTAGGAACGGACATCTAGGATCCTTAGGATCGAAGAAGAGCTCTATCTCCATCTGAGAGAACTCTCTCAGCCTTATCAGGCCCTGTCTTGGAGATATCTCGTTTCGCCCAACTCTGCCTATCTGAGCTACTCCAAAGGGAAGCTTCCTGCCGGCCAGATCGAATATTCTTGGAAACGTGACAAACATTCCCTGCGCAGTCTCAGGTCTTATGTAGCCAACATTGTTGCTGTATGGTCCTATCGTTGTTCTAAATAGGAGATTGAACTTGTAGACCTTGCTGAGCTCACCACCGCATTGAGGACACTTGATCTCATGTTCGATTATGAGTTTCTCTATATCTCTCTCTGAGAGACCCTCAGTCCTGATATTTATTCCCCTCTTCTTCAACTCCTCCTCGACAAGATGGTCTGCCCTGTACTTTCTACCACACTTCATACACTCGACTATGTAGTCTGTAAAATGTTCGAGATGCCCGCTAGCTTGGAAAACTATCTCAGGCATTATTATTGGAGTCTCTATCTCAAAAATGATATCCTGATAAGGATACACAAATATCCTTCTCCACTTTTCAACTATGTTCCTCTTAACCTCGACTCCGAGAGGACCATAATCGTAGAACCCTCCGACCTCAACCATGCTCCTGTAGATCTCAAAGCTAGGCCATACGAAGCCTCTCGTTAGCAGGTACTCCATAAGTACCTCGCTTCTGTCCTTGCTCATCGCTGACTAGAGACTACTGGACGATTTAACTTATAAATTATGCTTTCATAGCACAGAGATGTGTCATATATATTTGAGCCAGTATCAACTTTTTTGCAATCTAGAACAGGTATAGGGGAGAAAGAACAGATACATGTCATAGGAGTACCGCTTGAAGATACTACAAGCTTCAGACAAGGAACCAGATACGCACCAACAGTCATAAGACAGCTATCACCTCTCACAGAGGCAACTACCTCAAAAATGAGAAACATAGACAACAGTAATATCAGAGACATTGGAGATATAGCACTCATCCACGGAGATATTAGAGAGAACGTTGAGAGAATAAGAAGATCGATAAGAGAGCTTGTGTCGCTGGGTCTGAAGAAAATGCTCATAATAGGTGGAGAACATACAATAACATATGCATCGTGTACCGGAATAAACGATAATATACTGCTAGTAGTATTTGACGCACATCTTGACATGAGGGACGAGTGGCCTCTCGGGCAGAGACTTTCACATGCTACACATCTCAGAAGGCTTCTAGAGGAGAAAGAGAACCTGTACATGCTACATATCGGAGCAAGAGCGTTTGATAATGAGGAGATAGTGTTTGCAAGAAACATGAAAGAGAGACTAGTAATGCTAGACATAAATGTCCTCAGAGATCTTAATCGAGGGACCCTCAGTAGAATTATTAGGGATTTTCTATCAACTACTCCGAAGATAGATACGTTATATATATCAGTCGATCTAGATGTTCTAGATATCTCCACTATGCCGGCCGTATCTAATCCTGAAGGATATGGAGGACTGAGCTTCGATGAGCTGTTAAAGCTTCTAGAGATGATTTCTTGCTTGCAAGTGCATGAGGCCAGATGTAAGATATGTGACGTAGTTGAATATTGTCCAACTGCAGACCCTTCCTTAACATATTGTACTGTAGTGATCAAGCTTATTCTAGATCTTATGGGTCTCTACCTTATCTAGCCTTTATCCTCTTTGCTGACGGGGACCTGTTCTTCATTATTATTCTGTATCCACAGAAGGGACACTTGACTCCCATTCCTGAGAGGGTGTCTAAATCCTCTTTTGAAAACGATTTTCCGCAACGTAGACAGGTGTATAACTTTCTCGACGACATCCCTTAGTCACATCTGTGTAGGTCCTATATTATCTTTTCTATCCTTGCCAGCTTCACTACACGATCAACCCCATTTATCTCGTCGATGAACCGCTCGACCTGACGTGGGACTAGTTCTCGCCATCTATCATCTTTTACAGCCATTAACTTTCTAATATATGTACCAGAGAGCTGGTTCCTATCGAAGAATGGTATCCCAACATGTTTAATATTTGCATAATCTAGACACAGCTCAGATAGGGGGTCGTTTGTGAACACTATGTCGAATTTGGGGCACCAGTGTCTAAGATATGCTGGCCATATTGTGTGCATTTCTCCGCATGTATCAGGTACGGAGCATATATATGCTCTATCGAGTAGTCCCAGTTCTTTCAGGACTCTATGTATCATCTCAATTCTCTCACCGACTGTGAATGGATTCCTAAATGTTAATGCTACATTTGCGGAGCCGATTGCTATAGTTACTTCCTCTACTTGGTTAAGTATCCATTCAAGTGCTTTAAGATGTCCTAAGTGAAATGGTTGGAATCTTCCTATGAACAATCCACGCATGATCTCTCTCATTAGTAAGAAATAGTCTTAAACTATAACGCTGTATGCTACTTGACTGTCTGATGTATAGATTGGAGAGAAAGATAGTGAAAATAATAGATGAGAAATGTGTAAGGTGTGAGTTATGTGTTGATAATTGTCAGAAGGGTGCTATAATAGTTGAGAAAAGTAATGGAAAGAAGGTTAAGATAGATGTTGAAATATGTTCTCTCTGTGGTACCTGTCTTTTAGTGTGTCCTGTCTCTGCTGTTACGCTATGCGTATTCTGACTACTGGTGACCCTATCTTAAACGGCTGGAACAGTATTCCTCCGTCTATGAAGAACTTTGTGAACATCTCGTAGAAGTGCAATCTGAGGCTTTGTATGAATGCTACTAGGCCTTCAAATATTACTACACATATGTTGCCAAGTATTGCACATATCCATACTGCTATCATTATCAGGCTCATCGAGTGTGCGAATGCTCCTGCAAGTCCTGTGACCACGCCTAGCAGACAGAACGCTAGGAACCCGCTTGCGAACTTCTTTCCAAACACTCTGAACACTAGGAATCCTATTATTCCGCCGGGCAGTAGTGCTACCAGGTATGCTAGTCCTGCTACCCATGAGTGCATCGCGTAGACGGCTATGGCATATGTTCCCCATACCACTAGTGCTGTTAGGACTGCGTGGACTATTGCTACTATTCCGAGTCTCATGAACGATATCACGTTTGCGAATCCCCATGCGAAGTATGATTCTGCTGCCTCTACTCCATATGTCATGAGTGGTTCATGTAGGTGAGTATGCTTCTTCTTGTCCGATAATGCTACTGCAATGACTATTAGTACCATTATTATCGTAGCCACTGCCCACGCTACTCTATACGACATTGGTGCGTACATGTGCCATCCTCCACTATAGTATAGTGGTCCAGTGACTAGCTGGACGAATCCTAGATATGCCCAGTCTAGTGGTGTAGCGATCTCTGGATGTGCATGTATCTGCTGTGCTATTGTTAGTCCTAGTGGTCTCAGTGGTACTAGTCCTAGTGATGATAGACAGAATGCGAATATTAGCACTATTGTTCCAAATATTGCATAGTACTTGGCATCATACTTGTAGCCTAGTCTCACGTAGTTCACTACCTTCAGATATGCTGATGCTGCTAGTATGAATATTCCAATTATTATTGACCATCCTAGCGTTATGAATATGGAATGCATCAGTGGCACGAATCCTCCCTCGGCCTTTATTGCCTCTAACAGGTTCTGCAACGTTAGCGCCTTATGCTCCTCCACTAGTCGTAGAGGTGTTGGCTCCATCAGCTCGTAGAGTGACGGTATCCCAAGCATGCGCAGTGGCACTCCAAAGAAGTCACCTGCCTCTATGAAACCGAAGATTATGCTCCAGATACCACACTGCATGAATATGACTCCCCAGTCAACAAACCTCTTCCCGTCAAATATCGCCTTGAGAACCTTGTTGTCTCCCTTATATCTCCAACATGCTAGAAGTAGGCCAAGTATAAATATCAGTATTCCATGTCCAACATCGGGGAACATCCAGCCATAGAACATTGGGAAGAACCACCATGCTATTGGTACTGGCGATACCTCTCCATACTTCGGAATGCCGTACCAGTATACTATCCTCTTGAGAACGTCGACAGGTCTAGGATAGGTCTCGTATGTTGGTGCCCTGTCCTTAGGCACCTCAGGTATGTATGCGTACTTGCTGTATCTTCTGACCTCTGCATGCACTGCAAGCTTTGTCAATATGTCTGCTAGCGCTCTCTCGAACTCTCTGACATCTTTCAACCTTAACTGTGCTATGACCGTGACCGTGTCAGGACCTGCCTTGTCGAGATTCTCTATTCCGTATACTGAGACCTTATTGAACTGCTTTATAAACGCGTCGAGTTCTCTCTCAAGATCCTTTATCCTGTTCTTGAGCTCGTCTCTCTCCCTCGCTATCACGTTGAGAGCACTCTTAAGGTCCAGAAGATACTCCTTAGGTATCTCAACACACACACCAGAGGTAACTAGATCCTGTGGTGACAGCTCTGGAGGAGCCTCGAAGATCATGACTATCTTCACACCCTCTCCAGCATCCTCAACTATGTTAGGATACTTTGACAAGATCTCGCTTCTCAGACTACCCTTGACTGCGAATACGCGGACTTTCAGCGTCGTGACCTCTATCTTCTCTATCTTTCTCTTTACCATGGATGATACGGCTATGAGGAGCGCCTCCACCTCCTCGAGCCTCCTCTTAGATTCCTCAATGCTCTTTCTCAACTCACTTAGTCTGGTTCTGACCTCCTCTCCTTCAGGTATCACAGTGTCGGTATACTGTCTAATAATCTGCATTACTGCATTTGCTGCCTCAGTTACGCGATACAGTCTATCTCTTATGCTTAAGAGGTATCTACTGAGCTCATTATTCAGCTCCTGCAACCTATGCTCAAGCTGTGATACTCTCTCCTTGAGAGCTGAGGGTGATGCTTGTTCTCTAGGAAGCTCTATTGGACTCTTGTTGAAGACCCTATATATGCTCTCTACGGTCTCCTTGAGCCAGGTAGGATATATTACTATTGCTAGAGGCTTCTCACCCTCGTAAACTATCACCTCAACATTGTGAAGCTCTAGAGACTTTCTGAAGTCGGCAACCTCTGTAGGCTCTAGGAGCACAAGATCTACTCTGAAGTGTCTGAACTCGGGAAGTCCGACAGGACCAACTCTCTCGAGAACCTCTAGATATCTCTTGAGAGTTGTAAGTTCCTGAGAGACCTCGTTTATCGCATTAATATACTGATTAACTCTTGTAAGTATCTCTGAGCCCTCATCTGAGGCTTTCTGAGCCATGTCGAGAAAGCTTGTGAACGCTATCTCTATGGGAGCCTCTGGAGGAGGAACATTATATGTTGAGAGCACCTTAGAGAGCTCTCTAGCAACCTCATCACATCTCCTAGCAGCATCAGCTATCTCAGATGGTATGTGAGGTGCAGGGAGCTCTGCTGGTCTTGGTGGCAACATTACATATCCAAGCTCTCCAAGTTTGGCTATAACGTCAAATGCCTGCTTAGCTGGCAATGCAATCCTATACTCCGCAATGCGCTCAAGAGGCACACCTACAGTCCTTATCTAAGTATTTTAAGAATTAACGTTAATCATCTCACTAGTAGTAGTCTCCTAAAAGCCACTTGTTGCCAACATTCAACATCTCTATACCATACTCTCTCGCTATCTTTAATGCAAGATCCATATGATTTCTACTAGTTGGCGGAAGATCGCTCATCAGATAGTCAGGATGGAACGCTAGAAACGACAGTGGAACATCTACACCTAGCTCACTTATGAACTTACATACGTTCTCTATCTCAACTTGATCAACATATCCAGGCACAACTAAGAGACTTATAGTTAGTAGCGGGATCTCAGGTCTCTCTTTAACTCTCTTAGCAACTTCCCTAATAGTTCTAATGACGTTCCTGTACTCTCCATCAGTGAGTGCCCTATAGACGTTTCCTGTTCCCGCCTTTATGTCAACCTTAATTATTCCTCCCGACCTCAGGCTCAGCTCTATAACTTCTCTGAGAAATATCGGATTTATCTGACCATTAGTCTCCCAACATATTCTAAACACTCTACCTCTCTTCCTAGCGTTGTCAAACATTCTCTTAGAGGCGATCAACGCGTGAACTATCTGGCTGCTCGGATCGCCACCGAAATAGCATACACATGTGACACGAGGACTCTCTGCAGCCTTCACTAGCTCGTCAACATGTACGAGCTTGCTCACAAGGTTAAGATGATACTCCCTGTACTGCCAGTTCTGACAATACAGACAATCAAGATTACAGGACCCGTAGAAGACAGCAAGATTGTAGTATCCTATCTCGGGACCTCTCTCAGACACGGAATACGTTGGATATCCGATGCCGGTAGATGCTGGACAGAACCACTCTGCAACACAGTTCGTAGGTAATGGATCATAGTACCAGTCTAGTAACCCCCATCTACCATTACCAGCGATCCTTCTTAGTTTACCATTCTCATCTACTATTGTTAACCCACAGTAACCGACCTCACCCTTAGAGAGTCTACATTCTCTAGCACAGAATATACATCTCACGCCTCTCTCCGAAGATGGCTGAGGGTACGGGAGTCTGAATCTGGATCTACTGGTCTCATGTGCTCTATAGATCAGATGCTTGCACTCTTCAAATCTTTCGCGGATACAGTCTGGGCACACAGGTAGCACTCTCGAGAGAGGATAGTGCTCTCTTCCACATACTACACATCTGTCTACTGGAGCTCTGCCCTGTGTCTTACTCACTCTCGAGATAAATCGGCAGATGTCCCTATTAAGCATATCTTATTCAATTCTCTTTGAACGACTGAAGACATGCTTTAAATACCAAGCATTGGAAAATATAGATGGTCAGATGAACGTAGCCGTATCTCAGGTTTTTTCAACAATGATGAGTCACTACAGTACTTACCTAGTCATGTTTGTAGAGTTCCTTCTAGGAATAGGAATTGGATATGCTGCTACAAAAGCGGCGAAATATATTCTTGCACTGATAGTATTGATAATTCTTGGAACATTTCTCGGAGTATGGTCTGTAGGTCTCTCTCTTCAGAAGCTTATACTCCTATTTGTCGGTAACATGGATAAACTATGGTCCCTAATAAACATGATAATCACGGGATTAAGCATAGTCATGATAGGGCCAGTACTTGCGGGAGTTGTTGTTGGAGTTGTCATAGCGCTTCTCAGAAAATAGGTCAGAGTGTAGTGCTTAAACATTTCGTAAGAGCGTAATATTGCAGGAAGATGGAGGCAGAGATAATAAGTTTTCCGACACTCCCCCCTGTAGCGTCTAACGGCAGAATAAGGCTCTTAAGAGAAGACATGTTCGACGTCGCTCTAGTACGTGAGAGACTTCCAATACTTAAACTCATAGTATTTGGCGTAACACGAGCATCAGTGCTCTCAGAGAAGCTTCATATTCCTAAATCAACGCTCTATAGACATCTGAACACGCTAATGAGAGCAGGATGGATAGAACGAAAAGGAGATGGAGACTACGTTCTTGCCTCTAACATATTTCTCGTATATAAGATACTTGCAAACGATGAGAACGTGATGATAACCATAGTCAATAATAAGGGAGCATTCATAGACAAGAGGACAGGCCTCATCATAGTTACAGGAAGACAGCCACCTGTAAACTGTATGAGATGTAGAGAACTTCAAAAATGTACAGAAATAGCTAAAAACGTTGCAAAAAGTATAGGCCTGAAACTTAGGTCTCTAACACCAGCTGAAGCATTCGTAGAGATAATGACATGTATAGCAAGGAGAATTCTTCAGAGAGGCCTCGCACAGACATACATAGAGCTGAAGACCAGGAACGAGATGCTTGAGAGCACCTAGAGAATGACCTGCTCCCACGGGAACTTTCTACTCCATCTCACAGCCCTATCCTTCATCAGAGCGTCAAGTCTCCTCCTTATCTCATCTCTATCAACCTTCGAGAACAGTGGACTAACATCTCCTATAGTGAGGCCAGCTGGAACTGGTTCATACCCTGATCTCCATCCTTCCTCAAGAATGTCTCTACTATATCCCATCATTCTCCAGAGCCTGCTCATGCTGTCAGGAATCACAGGATATAGCGATAGAGCTATCATCTTAACTAGGTGGAGACCTACACCAAGCACTGATTCCCCAAGCTCTCTATCAAACTTGAGGACGTCCCACGGTCTTCGTTCGTTGAAGTACTTGTTCCCTATCCTCGCTATGTCAACAGCTTTATGCACGGCTTCTCTTAACTTAATACTATGGTACAGATTCTCGACCTCTTTAAACGTTTTTAATGCATCATCTCTAACCTTCTCATCACAGCTTTCAAGCTTGCATACTCTCGGCGTTCTTCCTTCCAGCTTTCTCTTTATTAGAGTCAGTACTCTATGGATAAAGTTTCCAATAGTATCGTTAAGTATGGAGTTTATTATATCTATCGCCTGGTCCCAGCTGAAGTTCGAGTCCTTCGTCTCGGGTCTGATATATATCAAAATGAACCTCCAGTAGTCCACGTTCTCTATTATTTTCAACGCCTCGTCGATCCATATACCGATTCTGTTGCTTTTGCTGAATTTCTGTCCCTCATACATCAAGTACTCTGTAGCCGATATAGTGTAAGGAAGCACATATCCTTCTCCTGAACCTATCAGAAGTGCGGGGAGGATTATAGAGTGGAAAGGTATGTTGTCCTTGCCTATGAAGAACACTACCCTAGTACTACTATTTTTCCACAGTTTTAAACCTTCATTAACATCCCTACCTATCCTCTCCATGTACTCCATGGTCGCAGATATGTACCCTAGGACAGCCTCAAACCACACATATATCGTCTTCCCTTCCGCTCCTGGAAAGGGTGCCGGTATTCCCCACCGGTTATCTCTCGTCACAGCTCTCGGCTTGAGACCTGCCTTAAGTATCGACAGGCTCATTGTCTTCACATTTTCTGGCAACCTATCATTAGACTCGATGTATCTTAACACATCTTGTTCTAACTTCTTTAGGTCAAGATACCAGTGCTTAGTCTTACGCCACTCTGGGACAGAGCCACATATCGCGCATCTAGGATCTATCAGCTGTCTAGGCTCTAACAGAGCACCACACTTCTCGCACTGGTCGCCTCTCGCTGGCCAGTATCCACAGTAGGGGCAGGTTCCGACTATGAACCTGTCCGGGAGAAAGATCCTATCTTTTGGACAGTATGGTAGCTCATCTTCCTTCTCAAATATGAGTCCTCTCTCGTACAATTTCAGGAAGAACTCCTGGACATATTTTATATGGATCTTAGACTCCGTCGATGTATAGTTATCGTAACTAATGTTCCATCTCCTGAAGAGCTCGCTAACTATCTTATGCATGATCTCGGAGTACTCCTGGGGATCAACCCCGAGCTTTCTCGCCTCGACCTCTATTGGCGTACCGTGGACATCACTCCCGCTTACGAATATTACTTTCTCTCCTCTGAGACGTAGGTATCTAGCATATACGTCTGCACTCAGTGCTGAGCCTATCAGGTTTCCTAGGTGAGGAATGTAGTTCACATATGGCCATGCTGAGCCTATTATCCACACCTCGCTGCTCATGAGCTGTGACAGTTTCAGTTATAGAGTACATACTTATATAGGATTCTGTCACCTACTAGGTAAGGTGAGGATTTGCCTACACGCTCGAGAAAGAAGAAGAGCGAGGAGAAACCTAGTAGTCTGGGAATAACAGCATTCCTTCTAGGAGAAGAAGAGTCCAAGAAAGAAGAGAAGCCTACCGAAAGCACGACACAGCAGAAGACGGAGGAGAAGACAGCAGAGAAGAGCGTCACGAAGAGCGCTACACAGCCTGCAAAGACAGAGGAGGATGTTGAAGCCATAGCAGAGAAGATAGTTGAGCTGATAAAGAAGAGAGGAGGTCTGATAAGCAGAGACGAGCTCGTGACATGGGCGAAGACGAGGGGGATAAAGCTCTCAACTTTGATGAAAGCGGTAGAAGAGCTTACTAAGAGGAAAGTTATAGTACGCAGGATAGTTGACGAGAAGCTCTGTTACGAACTTAGAACATGACAGTATAATAATTAAATACTTTCCAATGTTAAGAATCGGATAGTGCAGATTAGCAGAGACTCCTGTGGTATATTAGCGATACTGAGGAAGCCACATGCAGCCAAGATAGATGGTGATAAGGTAGTAGAGGCTCTAGACATAGTCCGCTTCAGAGGATCCAGATACGGGTCAGGGTACTCACTATTTAACTTTGAGAAAGGACCATTCCTAGCACAGACGTTCATAGTGAAGAACGGAGAGGAGAGAAAGACTCTGGACTTCATCATAGATAGACTCTCAGAGATCGGTAATGTTAGAGATGTCAGGACCAAGGTCGAGACTGAGAAGATACTCGATCTGGAGATCGAGCTTGAGAAGAATGTTAGTGATGAGGCTGTAGATAGAGCACTCTTGAAGATAAACGATGAGCTATGGAGAAGAGGACGCATAGGTAGAATATATGCCTGGGGTCACCATGTAAGGGTATTCAAAGGTGTCGGGTATCCGAGACCTATAGCAGACCTATACGATGTCTACAAGTACAGTGGCGATCTATGGGTGTGTCACACTAGGCAACCAACGAACTCTCCTGGCTACTATCCGTACTGGTCTCACCCCTTCTCGCTCTCTGACATAGCAGTTGTACATAATGGTGACATAAGCTCGTTTGGGTCTAACATGAATTTTCTACAGTATACTCTAGATTTCGAGGGATTTGTAGGAACAGATAGTGAGTGTATTGCCTTCATAACGTATAAGCTTGCTAGAGAGGATCTCAGAAGTCCTGAGACTATAGCGAGGCTTCTAGTAGGGTCAGAGGATAATAAGGACCTCGTGATCAAGTATCTTGGAGTTCGTCTTGACGGACCGTTCGCAATAGCGATAGGACTTTACTATAACGAAGATCTCTATCTTATAGCGGCTGTAGATAAGCAGAAGCTTAGACCAATAGTTATAGGTGAGGACGATGACTACTTCTACGTTGCCAGCGAGGAGTGCCAGATACGTAAGATAAGTCCTAACGCCAGAGTGTGGAGTCTCGAGCCCGGAGGCTATTTCATAGCATCGTTTAGGAGAGGAGTCGTCTCATATGGTAGAGCTAGTGCCGATATAGATGTCTTCTACGATCCTGTAAACATGAGAGTATGCAAGTACATGTGCGTGGACGTTCCCAGAGATGATAATGTTATAGATGCATCTAACCTATCAACGATGAGGCTAAACAAGCTGATACTTGAGAAGGCTCTAGCAGGACATAGAAGGATAAGAGTATTTAACATATATGGACAGAGATATATTGGAATAAACATTGCTAGACATAAGATACATGGAGTCACCCTAGAGCTCTATGGCGTGCCAGGAAACTGCCTAGGTAACCTGAACATGGACACCGAGATAATAGTGTATGGAAACGTTGAGGACGATGTTGGAGATACAATGCATGGTGGATACATAGTAGTTCATGGTGATGCACGAGATGTGCTTGGCCAAGCATTTCAGGGAGGATACATATATGTGCGAGGCAACGCGGGCACGAGAGTAGGAATACTGATGAGAGAGTACGCAGATAAGAGACCATACCTCATAATTGGTGGAAGAGTGGACAAGTATCTGGGAGAGTACATGGCTGGAGGAGTAGTGATGGTTCTGGGACTAGACGCATGTAGAAGAAACATCGACCTCGAGCTCACAGATAAGCACGTTGGTACAGGAATGGTTGGTGGTAGGATATATGTGAGAGGAAGAGTATCACCACACAAGATCGGGCTAAGACCTCCAAAAACAGAATTCATAAGCTTCGTAAGCGGACTCATTGAGGAAGGTCTTGCACCAAGAGAATTAGTGGAGGATCTCGAGTACGGAGATGTTCAGAATCTTGAGGAGAGGCTCGAGAAGTATGGAGCTCAGCTAGCTCTTCGTCTAGCTAAGACCATATTTGAGAGCAAACACATGATAAAGGTAGTCTACGAGTACAGGGAGCTAAGTGAGAGCGAGATTAAGGAGCTTAAGCCGGTTCTTGAGGACTACTCGAGGAGACTATACATACCCGACAACGATATCGAGAACGTGCTATCGATGAGGTACACTATAATCTATAGGTATCAGAAGAGGTAACGAGTAGAATCACCACTCTACATATATTGCAGGTCTTCCAGGAAGGGCTTGTCTCGCCTTGCCGGCTGGGTCATATGTGGGCTTCTCAGCGTCCTGAACTTCGACCTCTATCCCGCCTAGCCTATATGAGATATATTTCTCACAGCTCTTGAATACCTCGTACTCCACGTCTCTGAATGTTCTTATTCTTGGGATCACTCCAGATATTATCTTTCTTAGAATATCGTTTATCTTGTTCATTATTGGTCTATACTTTTCCTGTCTTGATAGTTCTCTCATTATCGACCTCATGTCCATACCTCTCTCAAGCATGTCTATCAACATGTTTGTTAGATCGTATAGTTCTATGCTTGGTCCAACATATATGTAGATCTTTCTAGGCCTGGTCTCTCTGCTCTTTATGATGTTCTTTATGTCCTCTAGCGTACGCTCGAGAATCTCGAACGCGTTTATTATCTCCCAGTTTAGTGGCCCAGGGCTTGGCCATAGTTCACAGGACACGTAGGTAAGCTTTCCCATCTTATGCCATATCTCCTCACATATGTGTGGTATTATTGGCTGAAGCATTCTTATCCATCTCTCTATCACGTAGCTCAGGACGTATCTTGCTTCGTCTACGTCGATGTTACATGTCTTGTACACGTTCATGTACTCTTCTATCTCATTTAGTAGATTAAAGAACACATCAACAACGTACTCTCTTATTCTGAAGTTTTCTAGATGCTCTCTGCCTCTTATAGTCATCATGTTGACTATACTTATCAGCTTCTTGCTGAGTGTATGCACTCTCTCGAACGTGTACTCCTCTAATGGTGGTCCTAGCTCAAGTATGGCATTGCATACCTTCCAGAACCTCTCAAGCTGTGATGCTATCTTCTGCACCTCGCTCTCTCTCCAGTCGAGTATGCTCTCCAGGTCAGCGCTAGATGCTACATATAGGCGGAACAGGTCAGCACTGTAGTGTCTTGGTAGTCTGGCTATCTCTAGCACGTTTCCTAGAGTCTTGCTCATCTTTCTTCCTTCTCTTATGACGTTCTCGTTGAGCGATATCGCTCTTGGCCAGTGGTTCTCTGGGAATATAGCTGTGTGATGCATTATGAAGAACGTTAAGTGGCTTGGTATCAGGTCTATTCCACTATGTCTGAGATCTACAGGGTACCAGTAGAGGAACTCTCTACGTATGTCCTCTACTGTCTCCTCGCTACATTCTAAAAGTTTTGCCACTTCTTTTGAGTCTCCTATGCCTAGAAATATGTAGTCGAAGAACTTCTCTATCGTGTTTATAGCATCTTCAGAGCCTTCATACACCTTCTTGACTAGCTCTGCAAGCTTGTCCGATATTCCACTACTTCTCAACTTCTTCACTATTGTGTAGAATGCCATATATATCGTGGAGTCACTTAGCGACTCTATTATCCACTCAGGATCCCAGGGAAGCCTAGTGCCTAGACCTCTACGTCTCGCACAGGGTCTGAGCTCTAGCCATCTTATGGTTGCATTGAACTGCTGTCTATACTTGTCTGGTACTATTCTCATGATCTCGTTGACAAGCTTCAGTGCTCTCTCTTTCCATTTTGGATCTCTATAGTCTATGAACCACTGGTCCTTTATCACTGCAGCTATTATCTTGTTCCCGGATCGCGTGACTATCCCTTTCGGCTCAACCTCGTACATTATGTCGAGCATTTTGACCTCTCTCAACATCTCCTTCACCTTCTCTCTCGCCTCCTGTACAGAGACCCCGCTTAGAGGAGTGTTATTTCTCATCTTTCCAGTATAGAACTCTACCTGGTATACCATCTTTGTAGCTTCTTCAAGCTTCTTATCTAGCTGAGACGTTATCCCAAGCTTCTTGACGACCTCAACTGCAGGTTCTGTACCTAGGTTAGACTCAATTATACTTATAGGCTCTATCTTCTCAACAATTTCCTCGATATTGTATTTTTTCAGTATATCTCTCATCGATTTCAGCTCTATTAACGCAGCATAGTCATATGGTGCGTGTGCTGGAACGCTGAACACGATTCCCGTACCTACATCTGGGTCCACGAACCATGCTGGAAGTATTGGAATCTCCCTGTTTACTAGGGGAGCAATCACAGTCCTTCCTATCAGGTTCTCCCCTTTCAACTCTTCCAGCATCTTGACCTCCTTATCCTGGTACTGGAGCTTCCAGGCACACTCTTTCGAGACTATCCACACCTCACCATTGACTAGTGCTCTAACGTATTGAGCGTCTGGTCTGATCCATATGTTTGTCACGCCAAATATGGTCTCTGGTCGTAGTGTTGCAGCTACAACATACTCGTCTGTCCCTGAGAGCTTGAACTTTATTAAGACGAACTCCTGAATCCTCACCTCTATCTCGTCTCCACCCTTTATATCGTGCTCTCCTACTGCATGTCCCTCAGCTGGCGCGTAGAGCACTACATGCCTTCCTCTAGTGATGTATCCTTTCTCTCGAAGCTTCTGGTACTGCCATATTATGAAAGCGTTGTAGTCAGGGTCTCCCGTGGTGAACTGTCTAGAGAAGTCCATTGATAGACCTACGCTCTTGAAGTCTCTCTCGTACGCTTTTGCGAAGAACATCGCTATCTTCCAGCCATCTTTGAACTCCTCTATTATCTTATCAACCTCCTTTGGATCGTCTATGTATAGCATCACGTACTCTCTATATCTCTTCACGGTATCTGGGTCTCCTTTAGCTATTAGATCCGCAACTGCTTGGATTGGTGTTCCAGTTATGTGCCATGCTATTGGGTATAGGACGTTATATCCTAACATCCGTTTGAAACGAGCAATTATGTCAGCAATAGTGAACGTCCTTCCATGTCCAATGTGTGGAGGACCCGAGACGTATGGGTAGGGTACGGTTACGAAGAACTTTGTCTTCTCCTCATCGATCACGGGCTCAAATATCCTGTTATCATACCACTCTCTCTGCCACTTTGCCTCTATCTCTCTAAGAATCTTTAAGAACTCGCTCATCAGTCTACAGCTTATGGATACTCTTTACCTAGTTTAAAAACTCTATTAGAGCGAGACCGAATCTAGAGTAAAGGTTATTTTTTAGACATCACGTGACGTAGAGACATGGAGCTTTACGAACTTCTCTCCGGAACAGCAGTAGGCATAAGAGCAGAGGACGGCATCGTTCTAGCATCAGAGAGGAGAGTAGCATACGGGTTCTACCTGCTAAGCAAGTCTGGTAGGAAGATATTTAAGATAAATGATAGAGTAGGAATAGCAGCTGCGGGAGTACTCGCAGATATGCAAACAATAGCAAGAATAGTGAGAGCAGACATGAACCTGTACTATCTACGCACACGAAGAGCACCATCGGTGAGATCAGTCGCAAAACTACTCTCAGTCCTGCTCTTCGAACATAGACTCATACCCTACATATGTGAAGTAGTCGTGGGAGGAGTAGATGATGAGGGACCACACATATATGTATTAGACCCAGCAGGATCGCTCATAGAGGACGACTATACGGCTCTTGGATCAGGAGCTAAGATAGCGATAGGAATACTCGAGAGCGAGTACAGGAAAGACATGAAGGTTAGCGAGGCAAAGGACCTGGCAGTCAAAGCTATAAGACAGGCAATATCTAGAGATCCAGTGTCAGGAGACGGATGCGACCTACTAATAATAACGAGAGAAGGAGTAAAGGAGGAGACAGTACAATTCTAGAGAGATGCATAATACTCGACTCCTCAGCAATATTTCACATAAGAGATCCCTCAATAATAACATCACTACGAGGAAGGATATACGTGACAGATAAAGTGTTAGAAGAATTGAGAGACCCTAGAGCACTAGCAATAATAGATATAGTAAACCCAGAAAAAGTAACAATAGACACAAAAAACATAAGACGTACACAGGACCTAAAAGACCTCTCAGAAACTGACATATCAATACTAATATGTGCCGAACAGTTAAAAAATATCTGCAGAGAAGTCATAGTAGTGACAGACGACATAAGATTGAGTAAAGCACTTAGAAAGAGAAGAATACAGGTCGTATCAGTCTACTATCCACCTGATAAAGGGTATAGGAGAAAACTCTAGCAACATATTTTCTCAATCATCTCTCCTATTAGGTCTACCTGCTCGAGAACGCACTCTCTACACAGCACAATAATGGGCTTGCCATTAACCACCTTTAGAAGGCCTAGCGTATCTAACGTTACGGGTCCACCGCAGATACTGCAGGGAATGTGTATACGATTTCTCAGGTATTGTGATGCTATTCTTAGGGCTTCTTTTCCAAAGAGAATCCTGTCCTCGTCTATTCCTATAACGTAGGATCCTGTTGATATTAAGGTGAAAACTGAGCCCGAAACTTTTGGTCTTCTCCTACTCATCCTCTAGTAGAAGTTACCTCAGGAGATATTTATATTAGATCAAGTCAACTGTTACGCAAAAGAAACATATCTAGAAACACATCAACAGGAACATCAACCACAGCCTTCACGTCGATGCCGCATCTCTTTAAGAATTCAAGTACAAATTCGAGATCCCTCGAAGAGAAAGACGAAGGAAGACACAATATGTAACACTTATCTAATATCTCACCTATCTCATACAGTCTAGTTAGGAGCTTAGAGCTAGATCTAGGAAATCTATAATATATAACTATCACAGACCTTTGAGGAGAGACCTCGGTAATAATATCAACGTTATATCTAAGATAGGCACATAGTGTGGGCTCTGCAAGCTCCACATTGTCCTCTCCAACGCTTCTGAGCATTCCATTATACGGGTACACTCCAAGACATCTCCAATCTATGATCTTTATATTTAAATTTGAGAAAGTTCTCTTCTTTATAAGGACAAACTCGATATCTATTTTTCTAATTTTCTTCAATATTTTTGACTCATATTCTAGAGCTACATTTCTTCTCAGTATCGTGTTAGGCAGCTCTATCCTTCCTATTCTAAGTCCCTGCTCGAGTGAGAGAGGATCCTCATAAATGGCGAGCAGTCCTAGATCAGGAAAGGCTTTTCCTAGACCGATCTTCAGGACCACGTTCATTATGGAGATGTCCTCTATATGCTTGGCCTCTGATAATGCTCTCACTATCTTTGTAATGAGCTTTCTGTCATCTATCATCTTTGAGCGATACTGCTCTATGAGTGCGACTGTCGCCTCTGCGAGCTTGCTTGTTCCTGTTAGTTTTGCCCATGCTTCTGCAAGTCTGATTATTGCTCTCCGTCTCGTTTCCGAGTCTACCTCTACTATGTATGGTAGCGCTGATATTAGCGATCTATTATCCTCTTCTACTGTATCTATGAGCTTTTCCATGCTTGTTATGATCTTTTTTGATGGCCCATAATCTAGATATATTAGTACCCTGTTCCTCATATTCAGAGTAATAGTATTTAAGGAGTATTCTACTGTTACATGTGGTTTTCCGGCTAATAAGCCCAGCTGTCAAGCTTCTACGTGAGCCTATAGGAATATGCATATTTGATGAGGCACCTAAGAGCATAAAGAAGCTGAGAGTAGTCTCTGAATCGTTAGACCTAGGCGTTCTAGCTACTGTAGGTGATGTTGTAACGTTAAATGTTATAAAATATTGGAGAGTTCCTAACATAGCTATAATAGATAACAGGACTCTAAGAGATAGGAAGATAGATACTCTCTCAGCGATCTCTGTCCTGTTTAAGGACATCATTAGGCTTCACAATGAACCGTCCACCATTGGTGACAGGAGCTTTGACTCTATAGAGACGGCTACTAGACTTGTTGAGCAGGGTAGGAATGTGCTTCTTGTAGTTGATGGAGAGGAAGACATATTAGCACTCTTGCTTATACTCAATCTCAAGAGGGGACTAGTCGTGTATGGTAACTACTTTCGTAACTGTCTCACAGCTATCCCAACAGTAGGTCTCTACAAGCTTGCTGTACTCAAGCTTCTGGCACAGTTCAGAAGATGAGACCCTGGGTACGTATAGTGTCTGCATGCACGATAGATGGCAGGATAGCAAGTCGCACAGGATATTCAAGACTCTCCTGTGAACACGACCTTAGGAGACTTCACATGCATAGAGCAGAGTGTGATGCTGTGATGATTGGAGCAAGAACCGCAGAGATAGATGACCCGATGCTCACTGTGAGACTAGTTCGTTCGGAAAGGCAACCGATGAGGGTGGTTATTGATGGTAGACTGGCATGTAGACTTGATCTAAGGTTGTTTAAGACTGCCAGAGAAGTCCCTACTATAGTGTTCACGTCTAGAGTTGCTGATGGTGCTAAGATTATGAGGTTAAGCGAGCTTGGTGTTCATGTTGAGATAGCTGGTGAAGATAGGGTAGATCTGAGAAAAGCATTAGAGATTCTCTACAGGAAGTATAATGTAAAGAAGGTGCTTGTAGAGGGTGGAGGTACACTGAACTTTAACCTGCTTAGAGAGGGTCTCGTTGATGAGATATATGTTACTGTTACTCCATACGTGTTTGGGAACGGTGTCTCAGTATTTAATGGAGAGGGGTTCGAAACTACTTATGAATGTCCAAAGTTGAAGCTTACTAGCGTTAGATTATGCGAATGTGGAAACTGTGTAGTTCTTCACTATCTTGTTGAGAGACCTTGACGGTAATAGCTTAATATGGTATATCGTAAGCTGATCTACTGGTGAGTATGTACAGCCAATTTTGAAAGAGATCTCGGAGAAGCTTAGAAACGTAGAGAACAATGTGAGAGAGCTTAAGGCTCTGATGGAGACTATTCTTCAAGGACTGACGATAGCTGATGCTCTTAAAGTCCTCTCAGAGCTGGCAAGAGAGTTCCAAAGCAGGGAGGTGAGACTGCTTCTCTCATCTATGCTTCCGCTCCCTGTGTCAGGAAATGCGAGAGTAGGGTTCCTAGGTCCTGAGGGGACCTTCACGCATGAGGTCGCTCTTGAGGTCTTTGGCTCATATGTGAGCTATGTGTCCTATGATCGTATAAGCGATGTTCTGAAGGCAGTGAGTAGGGGGGACGTTGAGATTGGTGTAGTACCGTTCGAGAATAGTTTAGAAGGTATAGTTCATGAGACGCTTGACTCTCTTGAGAGTCTATCGAATCTATATGTTAACCTGTGTATTGAGAAGAGAATAAACATGTGCCTAGTAGTTAGCGATGACGTCAAGAGACTGGAGGATGTGGAGGTGCTCTATGCACAGCCTTACGCTCTTGCACAGTGTCGCTTCTTTGTTAATAGGAGGCTCAGACAGGTTAGAGAGATAGTATTTACAGACTCGACTTCTAAGTCGCTTGATCTTGTGAGAGATGGTCGTAAATGTGCGTGTCTTGCATCTAAGCTTGGTGCCAGGATGAGGGGGATGAGGATTCTTCTTGAGCATGTTGAGGATTTCGAGAGCTACACGAGGTTTGTTCTTGTCTCTCGAGTCATGTTTAGGAACGGTGATAGGACTGGTATAATATTCACTGTTCGTCATACTCCCGGCTCCTTGTATAATGCTTTGGAATGTTTTGCGAGAAGGGGCATAAATCTCACTATGATATATTCGAGGCCTCTGAGGAAGATGCCGTGGAGCTACTATTTCTATCTTGAGTATGAGGGCCCTATTGCTGATGATGTTCTGAGAGATTTTGAGGGCAGGTGTAGCTATGTGAGACTTCTCGGTAGCTACGTTGTTCTACAGAGCGTCGGGACCTGACTATGTAGTCTATATAGGTGATGTGCATATCTATGTATGATATGTGGGAGACTATTGAGATAGAGCGAGAAATGTAGTGTAATAATACTTTTAAATATTTTCTCGAAATCTAGATATCATGTGGAAGTTGCGAAGTTTCTCGAGCTCGTATCCAAGGTACCCAGGTTCGAGGATCTGAAACATGAGGGAAAGAAGGTACTTGTGAGAGTCGACATAAACGTTCCTCTAGATAAGTCAAAGAGCCAGATACTCGACGACTTCAGAATATACGCTCATGCTCAGACTATAAGGAGGCTAGTGAGTCTAAACTGTGCTGTAGTCATAATTGCACATCAGGGAAGACCCGGAGATAAGGAGTTCTCATCACTTGAGACTCACTCAAAACTGATGTCACGATATGTTGGGCGAGAGGTCAAGTTCATAGATGATATTATTGGACCGGCAGCACGTGAGGAGATAAGGAAGCTGGAGGAGGGAGAGGTCCTCATGCTTGAGAATGTCAGGTTTCTCAGCGAGGAGACGTTAGAGAGGACGCCAGAGGAGCACAGCAACTCGTTCCTTGTCAGGAAGCTTTCAAACCTCTTTGACGAGTTCATACTTGATGCGTTTGCTGCAATTCATAGGTCTCATGCAAGCATTGTTGGCTTCACCTGTAAGCTTCCGAGCTGTATGGGTCTCATTCTCCAGAAAGAGATTGATGCTCTGAAATATGTTCTTCAGTCAGACCCTCGCAACACTCTGATAATTGCTGGAGGATCGAAGGTTCCTGATACTGTGAAGGTTATTGCGAAGATACTTGAGAGAAATATTGCCGATAAGGTGGTTACTGGAGGACTTGTAAGCACTGTATTCACTGCTGCTAAACATGGTGCATCAGGTTGGATTAAGGAGTTCATAGAGCGTAAGAAGCTTCATGAGCAGGTAGAGACAGCGAGAAAGCTTCTTGATAGGTACTCTAGTAGAATAGTAACTCCGCTAGATCATGTTGTTCTGAGAAAAGACGGTACGTCGCACATCGTGGATGTGACAAACGTGAACGACGAGATAGTTGATATAGGACCAAAGACCCTTGACCTCTACAAGGACATAGTGTCACAGTACGAGAACGTGATAATGACAGGACCTGTAGGGTGGATAGAGAACGAAGAGTATGCTAGAGGGACGGTGGAGATCCTTCTCACGATGATCTCAAAGTGCAAGTTCACTGCCATAGGAGGAGGACACACTGTGATGATTGCGAGAAAGCTTGGAATACTGGAGAAGATAAGTCACGTATCGACAGGTGGTAGGGCGTTCCTCTACACGTTAGCTGGAGAGGAGCTTCCAGGTCTCGTAGCTCTCGCAAAATCTAGGGAACTCTTCTCAAAAATGATCGAGCCGGGTAAAACAGCAAAATAATGGTTAGGTGATAGTGATATGCCCATCAAGGTAGGAGTAGTAGGCTACGGGACGATCGGAAAGAGAATAGCTGATGCTGTAGTGAAGTTTCCAGACGAGTTCGAGCTTATCGGTGTCGCGAAGACGAGCCCAGACTACGAGGCTGAGATAGCTGTAAGAAAAGGATACAAGGTCTACACCTACCAGGAAAAGTTGAAAGATTTCGAGAAGCTTGGAATACCGGTCGCCGGAACAATAGACGAGCTCGTAGAGAAGGCAGACGTCATAGTAGATGCCACGCCTGCAAAGGTAGGTAAGGAGATGAAGGAGAGGTACTATCTTCCAAGGAACAAGCCAGCAATATTTCAGGGCGGAGAGAAGGCAGACATAGTAGATGTCAGCTTCAGCTCGCTCGCAAATTATGATAAGGCGATAGGTGCGAGATATATTAGAGTTGTCAGCTGTAACACGACTGGGCTCTGTAGACTGCTGTCATCATTTCTGCTACATGGTCTTAAGATAAGGAGAGTACGTGTCTGCCTCGTAAGAAGAGGAGCGGATCCAAAAGAACATAAGAGAGGACCGATAAACGATGTCGTGCCCGATCCTGTGACGATCCCAAGCCATCACGGACCTGACGTTAGAACGGTCATCCCCGAGGTAGACATAGTCACGATGGCTGTTGCGGTCCCTGTAACGATAATGCACATGCATATGGTCAATATAGAGCTTGACTCCACAGTTACGAGAGAAGACGTTATAAGAATACTATCGGAGACTCCGAGAATAATGCTTGTACCATATGGAAAGAGAATGGACAGTCTAGCACATATTATAGAGTGGGCAAGAGATGTAGGGAGATACAGGAACGATGTAATGGAGAACTGCATATTTGAGGGATCAGTCACAGTAATAGACGGTAGAGAGGTCTACCTCATGATGGGCATCCATCAGGAAAGCATCGTTATTCCTGAGAACATAGATGCTCTGAGAGCAATGTTTAAATTAGCTGACAAATGGACATCAATAGAGAAGACTGACAAGACCCTAGGACTGGTCACAGAGGGTAAGAAGTACAGGTTCTAAAACCATTCTTCAATAGTGAAGAATCTTTAAATAATTCTAAACCACTCTATCACTCAAACATTCATGAGAATCATGGTCTGTGGTAAGGGGGGATCAGGCAAGACCGTGATTAGCATACTCCTGGCTAGAGCGTTCAGAGAGAAGGGATACAAGTCATATATAGTGGACATGGACGAGTCAAACGAGCTTCTACCAGTCTTAGCAGGTGCTGAGAAGCCTATGACGCTTGCAGACTACTTTGGAGGTAGGAGAGGTGTAATGCAGGCTCTCAGAGAGGGAGAGGACAGACTAGTTAAGGCTATAAGCGAGCTCTCGAGAAAGACGTTGAAGATCTCCGAGATAGAGAGACCATACATCTCTTACACGAATGATGGTATCGGAATACTGGTCATAGGAAAGATCCGAGAACTTGGTGAGGGATGCGCATGTCCTTTGAACATATTCACGAGAACGCTTCTTAAGAACCTTAAGCTGGGGGATAGAGAGGTAGTTATAGTCGACACTGATGCTGGAGTGGAACATGTTGGGAGGGGAGTTGAAGAATATGCTGACGCCATTGTGACCGTTGCAGACCCAACGAGAGAGAGCATGAACATCGCTAAAAACCTGAAGAAGGTCGCAGAGAAGCTGGGAAGAAGGTTCTATCTTGTAATAAATAAGGTTCCTAGAGATCTCGAGAACGCCGTGAGAGACCTGTTTACGAGAGAAAGTTTAGAGCCGACAGTAGTAGTTCCCTACGATGAGAAGGTGTTTCAATCATGTCTATTAGGTACCAGGCTCGAGAGCTCTACAGCTTATGAAAACGTTAAGAAGCTTGTGGATCTAATAGAGAAAGAGGTAGTTAAGAGATGTGTATCCTGACTGTAAGGATCCTCAGAAACGGTGAGGAGAAGATCGTGAAAGATATAGTTATAATAGAGTACAGCAATGGGAGACTCGTCCTAAGAGATACTTCTCTGAGAGAGGCGTTCTCTATCGACTGCTCATCTATTGTGAGCTTTCGACTAAATACTCTTGATGCATATGCTCTTCTTGAGATTCGATAGCTCTCTCAAACTCCTCCATGAGTCTCCTGTACTCTTCAAGCTCTTTCTCATCTAGTTTAGATATGATAAGTCCAGCATGTACAAGCACTATGTCGCCAACATTTATGTTCTCAACAGCGACTATGACCTGTCTCTGTACTCCTCCGAAGTCTACTGTCGCAATATTGTTCTCTCTATCAATTTCTACCACGACTCCAGGAACCGCCCAGCACATGCTAGAGAATATAAGTGTCTGCTTTATTTACCGTACGTCGATACTTATGTTGCTCAGCGCGTTCAAGATAGATGAGGAAGCAATTGAAAGAGTCTGCGAGATCGTCAGGAGAGACGTCGCTGAGAGCGAGGATAAGCTCATGAACGTCCTAGTAACGCTCTCTAACGAGGCTAGGTTAATAAGATCTATAACTGAAATCTTTAATAAGGACACTGTTATAGAGATTATTAAGAGAAGAGGAGTCAGGGAGCTTGTAGAGGAGCTTCTAAAGATATTTAATATAATTAACAAGATATCTGACATAGAGAGCACAGGTACAACATTAAGTGAAATACTTGAAAAATCTAGAAAAATAACAGAAAAAGAACTTGAGGCTATAAGAGAGAGCTCTAGGAGACTGAGCGAGACGTTAATTACCTCAAGAAGCTGTCTCAAGATATTTGAAGAGGCTGGAAGAGTAGGTCTACGGGACAGGATATCTCAAGCCTTCGTGTACGTGATCAACAATGTTCTTAAAGGAACTGAGTTTGAGCTTGGAGCTATTGAGAAGGTTCCGCCTCACATAGATATTCACGTTATCAAGGTCTTCCTGAGAACAGGTATCCTGGTCCCTGTCAGAGACGTCCTGAATAGATATGTTGGAGAGAGCAGATATGTTCTAAAGATATTGCCCGTATGTGCTAAGTTAGCACCGGATGAACCTTTTAAAACTGTGTGGGATGTCTTGAGGAGGAGAAGCTTAGAGGTGTTTAACATTATGAAAGATCGACTGAACACTAGTCAGATACTGTTATCGATATATATTTCTGTGATAGGTAGAAAATTCTGCCTATTTAGTGATGACTCGAGATCGAGAGACAGTGCTTGCCCGATCAAAGGTCTTGTCTTGTGTCCTCTATCGAGGGCTTGCTCGTCTTATCTTGCTGATAGAGGTGTTCAAGTGTTCAGTAGAAGACAGATGAGACTCGTATTGCGCCTCTTTAATGCTCCTAGAAGTGTAGTTGATAATGCGTGTGAGAGCATTCTTATATAGTTTCAGCGTAGTCTAGCTTCTTCACCGATCTGAGGCGGGTCCACTGACCGCACCCTCATCATTTAATAACACCTGTAGGTACTATACTTATCTATGTCCTATCCTATATCTGAGATCAAGGTTAAAAAGGTTAAGGTCAAGTTGAGAAAGGTCTTCAGGACAGCACTCGGAGGACGTGAGCAGGAGGATGTTGTATATATATGCGTTGTAGATAAGAGAGGAAATGTTGGATATGGCGAATCATCTCCATCCAGAGCCGTAGTAGGATCATCTGCGTCAGCCATAGTCGATGCTTTGGAACTCTTTCTTGAGTATGCTATAAGGTCGGAGCTTACTGGACTAGATGTAGAGAAGGCCAAGAGGATCTTCAACACCTACGTTAAGAGTCCTAAAGATGCTTTAGCTGGTATAGAAATGGCTTTTGTTGACTTATCCTGTAGAGAGCTCGGTCTTCCGCTATGGAGGTTCCTTGGATCAGAGAAGAGAGAGCTTATTACTGACATCACTGTCAGCCTATCAGATCCAGATGACATGCTTAGAGAGGCTAGAGAGTACATCTCCAGAGGCTTCAGGATACTCAAGGTGAAGCTTGGAGATCCTGAGAGAGACTCTGAGAGGATAAGGACTCTGTTCGAGAACGTTCCCAGCAACGTTAAGATAAGGATTGACTCGAACCAGGGCTGGAGAGATCTCAAGACTGCTCAGAGGTTTGTAAGGATGCTTGAGCGTTATGACAATGTTGAACTTATTGAACAACCTTTGCCTAGATGGATGATTAGAGAACATAGATCGATAAAGTACTCTACTTCTATACCTGTCATAATGGACGAGACCATAATGAGCGTGAGAGATCTCGTCACAGCGTGGTCTCACGATGCCTGTGATGGGATAAATATGAAGCTCATGAAGTTTGGAGACATATTTGAAGGTTACGGTGCATGTAAGCTCGCTAGAGAGCTAGGTCTGAAAGTGATGGTTGGATGTATGTTAGAGACCAAGGTTGCTATTACCGCGGCTGCATGTATCGCGGCTGCATGTGATGTAGATTATGTTGATCTTGACTCTCCTCTGCTTATAGAGTCCGTAGATGTAAGAGCAGAGGGAGGTGTAACATATGAGGGCGATAGAATGATTCTTCCGGGTGAACCTGGTCTCGGTGTCAAGTTAGAGCTCTAAGAAGATCTTCCACTCTGTCAGCTATTCTCCTGATATCTACTCTGGGATCAGCGCTTGTTATACCGTATCTCTCTTCTAGATATCTGCAGGTCTCCAGTATCTCTTCCCTTGTCCTGTCTTTGCCCATTACTGATATTGCAAGAACATTTATATTCCCTAGGTGAGCTCTTGCAGCGTTTATCTCCTCCTCTATGCTAGGTACTTTCAGTTTAATATGTTCAAAGCTCTCTCTATATGTTCGCCAAGGGTCGTGACAGAGCACTATCCCACTGGGCATGCAACCGTAATATATTCCTAGAGTGACCTGCGAGTATGCTGGATGTAGGAGAGATGCTTGGCCCTCGATCACTATGATGTTGAACCCTTCCTTATCTAGGTCAACGACGTGTCTCTCAACTTCTCCTGGAACGAAGTCTGCTGGGACAGCATCTACGACAGTGCCGGCGTCTGCGCCTACCATGAGCATTGTCTGTCCTGTGCCTACTAGACCGACCTTCAGCCCCCTTCTCTCAAGCTCTCTTACGAGCTCTATGGATGTCACGTTCTTTCCTACTGAGCAGTCAGTACCTGCGATGAGCACTCTTACAGCATTTACATTTAGTATGTCTCCTGACCATATTCTCAGGTTCTTTGGTGGTTTTCTGAAGTCTATTATTGAGACTCCTCTTGCTCTGGCAATCCTCGATATCTCCTCGTCCTCGCTTAGAAAAATATGAAGACCACTCCACACATTTAAACCATGCTCTATAGCTTCTATAATTGTTCTACGATATTCTTGTGGAAGCCGGCCACCTACGGGAGATATGCCCACTATAAGCGTGTCAGGATCTCCTATCTCAAGCGCCTCTCTTAGACTAGCCACAACCGGTATCCCTAGCTTACCTACTCTGAGAACCTCTCCCGCATCTTTTCCGGCATGCCTCGAATCTATGACGGACTCTACACGGACTCTTCTCCAGCCACTATACATTACAAGTATGTTGCAGGTCTTCCCGGTCAGGTCTCCGAACTTGCCTTCTGCGAGCACTATCGCCCTAGCTTTCAATTTCTTTAACACATCCCTCTCCATCCCGAAGCTCAGTATAGAGATGCTGTTAAATATTTAAGCAACAACTCCACTCATAAAGCGAGAACATGCAACATTAGAAGTATATAGATCACATATCCTGCAAGGCCTATACCAGCTATCTCGTACCCAACTCTCCCCCTAGCTATGTAATATATCATCGCTAGAGATATAAGGACAGTCACTATGACACAGAAAACGGCGCTAATCTTCAAAACCCACTCAGTAACAATCAGAGTCATTCCTGGATAAAACGTGGAGTATAGAACCTTCTCACCAACTATCGACTCAACCGCAAGAGTATCCTTTCCCTGATATGCCCAGTGAAGACCAACAACAGATTCCGGAAGTGCCGATACAGAGGGAACTATGACTATAGATAGAAGCTGAGGATCGATATTGAGAAGCTTCGAAACATATATAACACCATTAACAAGGAACTCTGATCCAAAGTATATTAACGCTACAGATATCACGAGCTGTATTATAGATGCTACAATATCATTCTCTATGAAACGCGAGAAAAGAACGCTGCTAATCTCTTCCTGCTCGATGAGCATCCCTCTTCTAGACATTGTTACAACATATGCAAGATATGATCCTATAAGGAGAGAACCAATAACGTATCTAGATATTAATCCTCTAATGTAGTGAGGAATAAGCACAAGCGGGAAGAGTATAGTGAACACTGTGAAAGGTATTATGACTTCTCTTCCGGGAGACAGGTAGGGTGTTGTTCTATTCTTTCTTAGATATGATAGTAATGCAGCAAGTATGAGCATTGGATATATTATTGTAGAAGCCATAAATGGCTCTCCTATCACAGTGCCAATACTTATCTCTGCACCAGATACACCACCATGAACGAGTGCGATCACTATGACCGTAAGCTCTGGGAGCGAGGTCAATATTGGAGATATTACGGCGCCAACGAGCGATGTTGTTAGTCCGAGTCGTGATGCTACGTACTCTATTGCTCTAGTAAAGAGAAGGCCACCAGCTACTACTGCTATAGCTCCAGCTATTATATATGTAATTGACACTGTGCGTGTAGTTTTATATTATTATTTTAACATTACTTCCTTTAGGATTCTCTCTAACTAGATCAGGAATAGAGATAGGCTTGCCACCAGCTCTCAGAACCTTCTCATATGCTACCTTCGAGAATGCGTATGCTGCTACTGTGACCTTCTTTGTCAGGACCCCATCACCGAGAAGCTTTCCGGGAACTACTATCACGTCTCCGTCATTACAAAGGCGTTCAAGCTTTCCAACATTTACCTCTACTCTCTTTCTTGTAGGCTTCTCTAGCAGCTCTGCAACGTATCTCCATATTCTGACCTTATTCTCTCTTGATGCTTTTCTGAGGAATCTTATCAGCATCCTCAGTCTCTCGTTTGTTGGTCCTGTTGGTGGTCTCGAGCTTGGCATTGCGTGTGATAGTTGCTGCGGGTGTTTTTAAGTCCTCTCTACACCTGCCGTTACTTTCTCATATTCGTCATATAGCGGATTAGTTATCTCTATACCAAATTTGTTCAATATGCCCCACGCAGCTATTACTCCAGTAGCAGCAGCAATGTTTATACCTCTAGAGAGACCGGCACCATCTCCAGCTGCGAATACGTTCTCGACCGTGGTCTCCATGAACCTATTGACGACCGCTCTCATGCTGTAGTACTTTATCTCGGGAGCGTATAGAAGCGTGTGGCTGGATGCAACTCCAGGAATGACCTCGTCTATCCTGTCCAGAGCCTCTAACAAGTCAGTAACAACTCTGTGAGGTAGCGCCAGGGCTATGTCTCCTGGAGCAACCTCCTTAAGCGTTGGCTCGACAATGCTTCTCCTAATCCTGTCCCATGTAGATCTTCTACCAACTCTGAGATCTCCTAGCCTCTGTATTATAGGTCTTCCATCTCCTAGCTTGGTAACCATTCTCGCAATAGCCTTACCATACTCAATAGTGTCGCTTAACGGATCTGTCAGTCTAAGGCTGACCAATAACGCAAAGTTCGTGTTTTTCGACTTCCTGTCAGTGTATGTCTCTCCGTTAACTCCGACAGTTCCATCATCATAGTTCTCTCTTATGACAAAACCTCCAGGATTTGTACAGAAGGTTCTCACCTTATCATCATACGTCTTAGTATACACTATAATCTTGGGATCAAAGAAGAACTTTGTTAGAGGCTCCATAACATAGTACGGGACTTCAACACGGACACCTATGTCGAGAGGGTTAGGCTCTAGCTGTATTCCAAGCTTCTTTGCTACCTCTTTGAACCACTCGGCTCCTGATCTTCCTGGAGCCATCAGCACCACGCTACATTCGACGTCTCCCCGGCTTGTCCTGACGATTATCGTGTCCTGTCTCTTCTCGACGTCAAATACCTCCGTTAACGTAGCTATCTTAACATCATGCTCCTCAATGTACTTAGTCATGTTCTCTATTATCCTTGGAGTATTATCAGTGCCTATATGCCTCTGCTTTATTCTCACAAGCTGGGCACCTACTTTCACAAACTTTCTCTGAAGTTCTCTGAACTCCTCACAGCTTGGATCAAATATTCTGTCTGGAGCCCCAAACTTCACAAATATAGAGTCCACATAGTAGACCAGCTTCTCGGCAACGTCCCAGCTGCCTATCATCTCATGAAGATCTCCTCCTATGTCAGGTCTGAGGTTTATGGTGCCGCTGCTAAGGGTTCCGGCACCACCTATTCCACACATTATGTTACAAGGTCTACACTTCATACACTTTCCCTTTATCTTCAGGTAACATTGTCTCTCTATGGCTCTTCTACCCTTGTCTATGAGCAGAATAGAGAGCTTCCTAGGCGACTTCTCAAGGTTCGTACATAGCTCATACGCTGCGAAGAGACCAGCCGGTCCAGCGCCCACTATGACTACATCATACTTCACTTAACCGACCATGGATAGCACTCGTGTTATCTAAATATTAAGGTTTCCCGTATGTGTAATCTCTACAGTCTAGCTCTCACGCTCACGTATCTAATCTCTCTGATCCCAAGGTCGTTAAATATGTTCGTTATCTTCTCTAGCTCTCTTTTCGTATTATCACTATCTTTTAGATCTACAGGTATTATGAAGTCTATTTTTCTAACTCTGTTACACTTCTTTATTAATATTTTCAGAAACTTGTTCTCCGATACCTTAAGTATAATACATGAGTCATAGCTCGAGCGGAGCACGTTCTCGAGATCCTTCAGCAGAATGCTCATGAAGAGTGCATTTTCTGTATTATTAATGCATTGATTTATTATTTCCCTCACAGCTCTTATGTTGCCGTAGTAGTCCCTCCTTGCAACGGACTCTAGAAGGTCCACTATGAGGGGAACCGCCTTCGATATCTCGTCCTCAAATATGGGTAACGATCTATCTTCCTCAAGAATCTTCTCTATATTCGAGGCCCATATGAATGCTCCCTCACCAACACATATTATGGTGTTACATAGGGTCACGCATTCGATATTATGTTTCTTCAATATATCAATGAAGTAATCTACGGGTATGCAGGTCTTCGCGGAGCCACGTAACACCACTAGAGCCATGTCTGATAATATCATATGGTATAGGAACTATAAAAAGAGTATGTGTATGTGACATACTGTTAACGCGAGGCTGAGAGCATAGTCTATTTGCCAAACACCTCTCGTCTTCTGTCGACCATGTCTTCCGCGTCCTCTCCCGTACCTATCAGAGTTATGGGAACCTTCAACTTGTCTTCAAGATCCTCTATCCATCTTCTAGCATCAGGTGGAAGATCCTCCCATCTCCGCTTTCCCTTGGCTTCAGGGAAGAGAGCATCAAGCTTAGTTATCGCTATCTGAGTCGGTGTGTTAAGCATTATAGCTCTCCTAGCCCACTCAACGTTGAATGGTGCTACTCTTCTAGGCCTTCCCGTGACCGTTCCATACTCTACCCATCCTCTCTTTGCAGCCTCCTCTGGAGGAAGCTCTCCCGGAAGCTCTCCGGCTCCGACTCTCGTCCAGTATGCCTTGAAGACGAGCACTATGTCGCCAACCTTTCTGGGGCCTATGCCAGCCTCGCTGAGCACTGCCGATGCTGTTACGTCTCTCGACGTTACGTAGGGGTACGTCCCGTGGTACAGACTTAAGAACGTGCCCTGAGTGCCCTCTATAAGGACAGTCTCTCCTCTATCAAGCATCTCGTTCACTATCGCCACGGTATCTCCAACGTATCTTTTCAATTCTGGGAAGTCTCTAGCAAGTCTGAGAACTCTCAGAACACGCTCCACCATTGCTGCACCAACGCCTTGCCCTGTCGAGCCTATGACCCTCATGAGGTACTCGTTTTCTCTCTCCATCTTGACATGTCTCTCCTCTATTATTCCGGTCTTCTCATCTATCATTATCCTACCTTCAACTCCAGTCTCCTCGACCTCCTTTAGAAAGACATCTATCCTAGTTAGTGCTCCAGGAGCTATGAAGAGTCTAGTGCTCTCTGAAAGGAAGGCTGATGGGACGATCCTGAGCTTCCACATCTTTCCTCTATGGATCACCGTATGGCCAGCATTTATCGCGCCTGTCCTGACAGCTCCTGCAGGTTTATCAGCAAGGGCGAGATAAGCAACTACCTTACCTTTACCTTCGTCCCCGAACGCTCCGCCGACTACCACTGTTGCCGGCACTCTCTCCCTTGAGTATCTCTGTATCGAAGAATTTTAAGAAATATTTCTCTGTAACAGACTAATAAAGTATGTATTGTTTGTAGATTACGAAGATCTAGCCAGGCCTCAGATATATCACATATGCAACGTTCTCCCCACAAGAGAAACATTGATCTATAGAACACTCTTCTATACATATTTTATCACCACTATCTCCACATAGCTCAACTTTTATACACTTAACAACCTCACCATTAACCTGACGCAGAGGTCTTCTCGAAAGAATCTGAAGCTGTATTGGAGTCCTCCTAAATATGACCCTACAGGACCTACCACATCTGAGAAGCTCCGCCGCATACGTGATAGGGGACGTACATGTTATTATAGAGAGAGACCTCACAATATCGGGCACCTTCCTGGCATAATCTTCGTCAAGCACACCATCTATGAGGATTGTCGTCACCTTACCATTAACCATCGATAACATCTTCGGAAGCTTAGACACGTGATATATCTCTGTGCCTTCTGGCACTAGATCAAGCACCTGATCCGGAACGTTATCAGTATGGAACACTATCTCACTACTGAAGAGTATAGAGAGAGCCTTAGGATTCATGAATTTTCTAAGACCTATTCCAACATCTATGAGGTATACTCCTGCATTAACTGCCTTATCACCATTATTGTCGAACGATCTCAGCTTCTTGAAGTTGAGCTGGTAGAGATGTCTTCTACCATGTGAGACGTCTCTAACTATTCTTATGAGTCCCAGATCACGTAGCATGGATATTGCTTTTCTTACGGTTCTAGGAGACAGACCTGTACCTTCTACTAATTCTCTAAATGTTACGGAATCGACACACTCGACAAGATGCTTGTACTTGAGGTACGTGACTATATATCGCGCGGAATTAGGCAGGTCTGGAGTCTTGAGTTCCGTGCAACTATACATGATTCTTCGAGGATATCTCTTCTTAAACTATATTTAACCGTTGAACCATGTCAAGGTCTACTGTTTGATTTGTAAGGTATATATCTCTTTCTCTTTTGAACTTAAGAGTTAAACCGATAAGTACAGGTTCGCTACTATAGCACATGGACTACGTCTGTCCGCTTGACTGGCGATATGGGTCGGAGGAGATGAGAAATATATTTAGAGTTGAAAATATAGTGAAGAAGTACATAGAGGTTGAAAGAGCCCTAGTATGCACATTAGAGGAGCTTGGAATAGCAGAGAGAGGCTGCTGCGAGAAGATCACGAGGGCTGAGGTCAAGCCGGAGGAAGTATACGAAATGGAAAGAAAGATAGGGCATGACATAGCAGGCCTAGCATTCCTGCTGGAGGAGAAGTCTGGATGCAGATTCGTACATTATGGAGCTACTAGCTACGATATAGTCGACACAGCCTGGGCACTACTTATAAGGGAAGCACTGAAGATAATTAAGAGGAGACTCATAGAGCTTATAGAAGAGCTAATCAATAAAGCGGAGAAGTATGCTGATCTGATAATGATAGGTAGAACACATGGACAGCATGCTCTACCTATAACTTTGGGTTTCAAATTTGCTAACTACGTGTACGAGCTATCTAGAGGGCTAGAAGCCCTCCTTAAAGCTGAGGAGATGGTAGTAAGGGGAAAGATGTCAGGAGCTGTTGGGACAATGGCTGCCTGGGAGGGCAAGGGACTAGAAGTTGAACGAAGGACGCTACAGAGGCTGGGTCTCGAGCCTCACGCCATATCGACCCAGGTAGCACCACGTGATGGTTTTGCGCTTCTGATAGCTACAATGGCTATAGTAGGGTCGCAGCTAGATAGGCTTGCACTTGAGATAAGAGAGCTCTCGAGACCTGAGATAGGTGAGATGTATGAGGCCTTTGAGAGAGTTGGAAGCTCAGCAATGCCTCATAAGGCGAATCCCGTGACCTCTGAGAAGGTTTCTGGGCTTGCAAAAATGCTGAGAGGACTTGTAATACCTGCACTAGAGAACATACCTCTATGGCATGAGAGAGATCTCACAAACAGCAGCTGTGAGAGGATACTTATACCCCACGCTTTCCTAATTCTTGACGAGATGTTAATCTCCATGTTGAAGGTTCTTAAGAACCTAGCAGTAAACGAGGAGAATATTCGGAAAAATCTAAGACTGTTGAGAGACTTCACACTCACAGAGATGGTCATGAACATCCTTATAAAGAGGGGAGTTCCCCGAAAGAGAGCCCATGAGATTCTTAGAAGAATAACGAGAAAATACATGGAAGGTAAATCTCTACAGGAAGCTCTTCTCGAGGACGAGGAGATAAGTAAGATTCTTACAAGAGAAGATATAGAGAGAATAAGACCGGAAAACTATCTAGGAAACTACAGAGACCTCATACAGAG
>JAADER010000061.1 GCA_013153275.1 Thermoproteota archaeon | reverse complement strand
TTATTGCAGTATCTCTCAAGTATTACGTTATCTCCTCCTATGAGGATCACTGTGAACTCCTTAAATAGCTTTCCAGCCGCCATAAGCACGTTAATATCTATGTTAGAGTCCTCTCCATCTGTTATGAGCATAAGCTTGTAATCACGTATCGCTGGGTTCCTGTATGCGTCCTCGACTGCTGTATACAGTGCGTTCGTTATGCTTGTGCCTCCGAGAGGGGTCAGTCTGAGGAGGACTTTTATGAGTGATAGCTTGTCCTGGATGGGTTCATGTGCTCTCTTGTCGAAGAACCTGACTATCACCTTCCCACCTTTCAGCAGCAACGCTAGAGCTAGCGCTGTGGCCCACGTTATCTTGCTTAGTCCCTCAATGTCCTCTATCTTGACGTCCATGGCATAGAACATTGATCCGCTTTTATCTACTAGGAGGTACAGTTTCGGTTTCCTAACCAGCCTGTGCTCTCTCACTAGCAGGTTCCCTGTAGCTAGCCTGTATGCAAGGACTTCTCTCGCGACTGACGCTCTAGCTCTCTCCGATGGTGCTAGATCTCTAAGCTCTCTTATCCTGGAAAGCTTCTTGAGACCAGATATGTATCCTCTCAGCTCTATATTGCGCTCTAACAGTTCTATCTCCTCTGAGGCTCTCCTAGCAAGCTCAAGCAGCGAGTTCAGGATCTCGACAAGTCTGAGCCGGCTTGACTCATCTTCAGGATCCATAAGTATCTCCGCTATCTCGTCTCCCGCTATGTTTCCTAGCGTCGATCTCACTCTCTTAACTGCGTCATTTACTCTCTTTATGTTGCCAATATTCATGTTTATGCTCGTGCGGATATCATACTCTAGTCTGTGAATTATAGACTTAATGTACTTACTTGGTTCCTTTCCTTCTGACCTGGTCTTAAACTCGGTTAGCAACGCGTATCTAGCGTCTCTATCTCTCTCAATCTTGCTAAGAGCATCAAAATATACTTTAACTAGCTTGACTGCAAGTATTCTCGATATTCTTGGGTTGCCTCTACTCATGGTTACCGCATTAGAGTATGCCTGTGAGCGCATGTATACTGAGAGAACCTTGTACCATAGGAGAAGCTTCTCATCGCTTATGTCTCTGGGTCTTCTAAGTATTGGCTCTGTATAATGTACATAGTACGAGTCCACAAGTATGTAAGGTTCGCAGTTCTCTACGAATGCCAGGAACCGTCTACGAGCTTCTAAGAGTACTTCTCTCGCTCTATATCTCGTTAGTGGACTATCATAATCAACATTGGCTAATGCTCCTCTCACAGCAAGATCTCGAGACATATATACTGGCTCTAGAGTTAATAAACATGTCGTAGCAAGAAGATAAGATTTAAAGATGTAGCCGTGAAAGAGGGTCTGAAGGTGCTGAGACTCCCACCTCCTGACATAAAATGAGGAGGGCGATTGAGACTGAGCTTAGAGGTCAAGACCAGGTACGGGGCCTCGGAGTTGAGAGTAATAATGTTTAACGCATCTGAACTCTGTGACTAGATCTGCAATATCTATGAGCTCTCTAGGCATGTATTTTCCCGTTATGACTACGTGTCTCCCACCTGATCTAATATTTTCTACAAGCTGTATAACGTCTTCGAGAGGATATTCATATTTTGATATTGCTACGCCGAGCTCGTCTAAGATTATGATATCGTAGTTTCTCCACTCTCTCGACACAAGTTCTATTCCTCTTCTAGTACACTCCACGACCTCCTCTCTACTTGCGCCTAGTCCTGGACCTAGAGCTACATGTCTTATAGAATTGAGAGATTTCAAGATCCTGTACTCACCAACCTGAAGATCCCGCTTTATGAACTGCACAAAGAGAACATACATTCCGTGACCTATAGACCTCACTGCGAGACCAATAGCGGCAGTGGTCTTACCTTTGCCGTCACCGTAGAACACGAGGAGTAGTCCCCTCATTTTTAAGAGCTAACTATCTTTTTGAGTAGTAGTACTGCGTCTCCGATGTCTAGTTTGCCATTGTGATTGAGGTCGCATGGAACATTACTATGATAAGCACCAATAAGAATCCTCAACAACAAAACAACATCACCAACATCAAGACGATTATTATGATTAAAATCGCACTCGAGAATCCTAGGGATGACTTTTATTTCCGCTGGCACAACTGTGAGGTTAGCCTCGTTACCGTTTGGCGACGCTACCTGTCCGATACCCCATAACATGAGCGTCCCCGTATTTCTCATCTTAAAGACTATATATGCAACGTCTATGCTGGCACGTTTGCAAGCTCTCAATCCTACAGCTCCAATACCTACACTATCGTTCGATATCTTTGCCTCGAACACGCTCTTGGTAACGTTTACAAATGGTCCTGGCAGTACTTTCTCTACTTTTGCGATGGTGCTGTTAAAGTAAATTGATACGATTATTCCGGCCGCTCCCGTACAGTTCTTGAGTACTAGTGTCACAGTGTCGTTGTGACCTACCTTTACAGTGCTGTAACGAGGTTTCAATACTAGTACACAGTTAGCAAGTGAGGACTTTTGTCCTATCACTGTTACTCTCGCAGATGTGGGAACTGTAGGTAGTGTTCCAATGTTTGTCTCTACGGTTCCACTAGCTATGATAGAGGTGCTACCTGGAGTCTCTCCCTTTATCGTGAGCCTGAGTATGTTGCATCTGTTGACCTTACAGGGAACGTTGAGCTCTATATGGCATGTCAGGTTCTCGGTCTCTCCATGGCTGCTTTCTATGCAGTTTATGGTCTCTCCATTATATGCTTTCTTCACGTTTAGGAGTGATATGACTGATGAGTTCTCTATGGTAACATTTAGGACCATATTCCTTATTCCTGTACCTGGTTCTACATAAACGTTTAGACGTCTCTCCTCTCCTACTCTTAGAGTAATGTTTGAAGGCTCGATAGATAGGTAGTATTTCCTGTTATATGTTCTCCCATACTTCTTGAATATTATCGTCATATTGTAGTAACCAGAGTACAGAGGGTTCGTCTTCAAGACATGTTCGGGGACCTCTCCTATGAGTACTAGCAGGGTATGTGAGTTAACATATATCGTAGAACCATTCTTAAGAGGCTCAGTCCTGTTAGTCTGAGAATTGTACACGTATGTCTGCACATAGCAAGATCTATTACAGGTATATGAGAATATGTATCTACCACTCTTTATACCATATGTATCGAGGTATCGTACAGCTCTTGTAAAGACAATTACAGACGTAATGTTAGTTACTGGATATGGGGATGGCCTCAGTTGAGGATCAATGAACACATATCCTCTCGCATATGTTAAATATGCCTCATAAATGGCCTCTAATACCTCAGGATTGTCCTGTGGATAGTACGATGAGTAGAGTAGTCTCATTGTTGCTGGATTCAGTCCTAGCTTCTTGAATATGTATAACACTACTGGAGCATAAGTATACGAGTACGCATATGCTCTACCAAAGCAGGTACTCGGAGAGCCTCCTGACCTTATACAGATGTAATATACTGCTAACGGTAGATATGCTGGATCGTACATGTATGTTGGCGAGTATGTTAGACCATAACACTGTGTGAACCAGCAACTTGTGAACAAGTACTCTAATGCTTTTCTCTCGACGCTGGGACCCCACACGAAGTAGGGTGCGGAGTCCGCCCCTCCCTCGATCAGCCATACATGCATGAAGAAGCTTATCGTATCACTCTCATAGCCCGCGATCTCATATCGCACTTGTATAGTGTGAAACATCTCATGAGCTATCGCATGCTTCAGAAGTGGAAGAGACTCAACGAGAGGACTAACAATGATGTAGTATACACAGTGAGAAGGTACGAGATAAGTCTCTGATGGAGTACCCTCAGGAAGGTTCGACACAGCTATTATCAGTCTCTTACCTATCAGACAGTCCTGAGCCGGCACAAGTCCAAAGCTCCTATACTTGTTGTATACTATCTCCGCAATATTGTATAGAGTCTCTAGACTATATGCGTAAGGTCTCGCGATCTCGAACACGACGATGTTCTTTCCAACTATCACGTCGTTTGGTGAGTGTACAGCTATGACTCTAGCTATCACCTTCTTGACGCTTCCCTCTGCGGTGCCTATGGATAGTACTGCATAGTATAGGCCGGTCTCGTTTAATGTTAATGGTATACATATCTCAGTGTTAGGTTTTACCTCGTAGTTCCTCAACTCTATCTTAAAGACCTTAGATACAGGAAGTGACATGTGAAGTATGAGATCGACATTTGTCTCAAAGGAGGTACCACTATACTTCACGTACGCGCATATATTCTCCTTTTTACCCACGTTAAATATGTATAATATCTTTTTAGGAACTATAGATATTTCCTGAGCATGGACGAGCACTGTCATGAGGATAGCAAGCACAAATAGTATGACTAGGGAACATCTCAATACGTTAGAGATCCTCACACGGTATATATAGGATGATAACTTTTATAAGGAATACTACATACATTCTACCAGTGAAGAACCTAGTCGTTGCTTTCCTGATAGTCTGCACCATAGCCATAGTATCCACGTTAGGATATGTGTTTCTTGCCACAGCCATGCACTCGCCGAGAGCCTTCTCATCCACATGTTATAGGATGACGCTGATCTCTAATAAGGGCTCTCTAGTACTGATACTTCACAAATGTAACTGCTCATCATCTCGTAACGTTCTCAGCGAGGAGGTCTTGAAGAGAGTTAGAGTACTTAAGCTAGTGCTAAGAAGCGAACCTGGAGAATCGCTAGGATGCGAGGAGTCTCTAGATGTCCAGCTGTCGAACGGTACTATCATAGTTCCCTGTATGCCTTCTAGACCTGGCATATACTATCCATGTATAGTACTAAGTAATGGAGAGGAGCTCTGCCTGAAAAATATGACAATAGTGGTGCAGCCTTAATCCTTAATAGGTCACTAGACCTTCTCTCCTAGTCTCAGTCATGGTGAAGGTCGACGTAGAGATTGATGGTTCTATATTGGAGGGTGGAGGACAGATTCTCAGGACAAGCCTCGCACTTGCAGCATTGACGGGGAAGTCCCTAAGAATATATAACATCCGTGCAAAAAGATCTAATCCAGGTCTTCAAGCACAGCATCTTACGGGTGTCAAAGCTATTGCTGAGCTATGTGGAGCCAAGGTTGAGGGAGCATATAAAGGATCTATGGAGCTCGTTTTCATACCTGGAAAGATAAGAAGCGGGAGATTCAGATTCGATATAGGCACTGCCGGCAGCATAAGCCTAGTCATACAGGCCATACTTCCAGTCCTCGTGTTCGCTCCTGGAAGAGTTGAGGTAGATATAACAGGAGGAACAGATGTACGTTGGTCACCACCTATAGATTATGTTAGGTACGTCATGCTGCCAGTACTATCTAAGCTTGGTGTGAGAGCAGAGGTTATAGTATACAGGAGAGGACACTATCCACGTGGTGGAGGTCACGTCAAGCTCATCGTCGATCCCGTAGATCATCTCCGCCCTATAGTAGACGTCGATAGAGGAGAAGTGAGAGAGATACGTGGAAGATCACACTGCGTAAGACTTCCAAGACATGTAGCAGAGAGACAGGCAAAATCAGCAGAAGAATATATTAAAGCACGAGGATATAGAATACCCATAAACATAGAGCTAGAATACTACCCCCCAGACAAGGACCCCCATCTCGGTCCAGGGTCCGGAATAGTACTATGGGCAGTAACTGACAGGGACGAGATAATAGGAGCGGACGCACTAGGAGAGAAAGGAAAACCAGCGGAAGAAGTTGGAAAAGAGGCGGCAGAAAAGCTCATAGAGGACCTAGGTACAGGAAAGGCGTTTGATAGACATATGGGAGACATGTTAGTACCATACATAGCCCTCGCAGACGGACACTCGAAGATAGGAGTTGCAAGACTGACGCTTCACACAATAACGAATGTATATGTCGTGGAGAAGATACTTAACGTCAAGTTCAGAGTAGAGGGAGAGCAGGAGAAACCTGGAGTAATCGAGGTTGATGGAATAGGTTATAGAAGAAGAACCTAGTTTACATTTTCTCAGAGAGCTCAACATATGAGATTCCGAGGTTTCTCATATGCTTAGTAAGCTCTCTAGAGTAGACTGATATCCCAATAGCATCTAGATTGTAGAGACATGACTCAAAGCTCTCGCAGACTCCTCTATATATCAGGTAGAGTAATATAATGTTCAGATATCCCTGAGTATAGATATACTCGATTGGTAGAGCACAAGTTTGGATATTAGTACTCAGACGATAGAGAAGCTCCTCCAGAACACTAAGATCTTCAGAGCTCAGATACATGTTTCTAAAATAGTCTATGCTCAACTTAACGTTATACACTCTTTTACAATAATTGTCAACTATAATCATATATCCATGTCTGCATAGAGCTCTAACAATAAGAAGATCGTTAACAGCTCTAGAGAACTCGTGAAACGATACGTGCGGTCTCCTAGCTCCTCTAACACCTTCACATATGTTGAAGATATTGTTGATACTTCTCAGACTCTCCCTAACAGCTTCCTGAAATCTATAGATCTCCAGCATCAATTGTAGACTATTTTCACATTTTCTAATTTCTGATATCAAGATTCTGTTTAACTCTATCATAATCTCATACTTCAGCTTCCAATCCAGATATATGTCCCTGAACCTGTAATAGAATGTGAAGACTACCGCCTTATCGACGTTTGGTATCACTTCTATAAATGTGGGATCCTCATCAAATATCTTCCGAACGCTATCTAGAATCTGTTCGTCTCTCATATTGTTAGTATTTTCATGCCTTACTTCAGGACAGTGAAGGATGTCTACATACATTTTTCTCATATTTCTACTATATGCGACAAATAGTGGATATAGTTTGCAGTAGCTTGGCCTGTTCTCATATATTGAGCATATTCTCTTATCTCCTTCTCTTCTTAGAAATATACACTCTTGTACTAGCTCTCCTTTCTCCACGGGTCTCAAGATCCTCCTTACCTTTCCATTTCTCTTTCTCACCTCTATGTGTCTATCAACGTCATCACATATTGATTTCAACCGCTTATAATCGTTCTCGCTCAGCTCAACGGGACCCTCACAACAGAGACCACAGTTGTTACATGTGAAGCTATGTGGAAGTGGTGTAGTTATGGTGAGACCCTTTATCTCTACCATATCAGTATGTGGTCTGAACCTTCTTAAAGTGTACTACACCACGTACAGATCTGCTCACTCTCCTATAAAGATTTCCTTCAGAGTCTACAGCATATCTTGCACAGTAAGTTACGACACATATCACGGGCTTTGCTTTATGAATGGTACATAACTTTCTCTTGGGGTCATAGAAGATGCATCTTCCATTAGGCCCAGCGTCTACATAGTAGACTCTAACCTTGTCACCATTTATGAGCTTCACTGTCCTGATTCTGGACCATCTTGAGAGACCTACTCTCTCAGCCTCGTTTTCAAACATGAATGCCCCGCTCTCTCTTTCACAACACCATCCACATCTCATACATATCATCTTTAAACTCCTTCTCACAATATTAACGTCTACCGGCCTGACTATGTCTTTCAGCTCTCTTGGGATGTCTCTGAGCTTCAGTATAGGTCCATAATATCCTAGCTCTTCTATGTAGTATACTCCGACTATACTATCCTTATATGTAGAAAGCTTGTAGAGTATGTACATGTTCAACTTCTCATCATCCGTCGGCTCCCTGACTATCAGATAGGTCACACTAGGTACCTGGCACTATACCTCAGAGAAGTCTTATATACCTCATCCAACATAATGAGACCGGTGACGAGTTGGGGACGGTTCTGAGCTCGTGATGATGGAACCCATGTCAGATACTAGTGCTCTACGTGCTGCAAACATGTATGACCCAGCTGCTATAAATGCGAGACTTGACGACACTAGAGGTATAAGGAGCATGTTGAGATCAAGCAAGGCTCCTCCAAGGAACGACCCTATTATGAACCCTAGACATATGAGAAATGTCGTATCTCCATATATCTTATGAGCCTCCTCTCCAAAATTGAGTACTATCACCTTTATTCCAGTGTTAAGGTAGCTCCACGTCACGCCTATGAGGACAAGTATCAGGCTCGCGTCCAGAAACAGGTAGAGACCATGTAGGTAGAACGCGGTCAGCAGGAGCAGGAAGCCGACTCCTCTTATAACTATGAAGTAAGATATCTTATGAAGAACTACTGAGACTCTCTCAAGCATTGCAGATATTGTAAATACGTATGATAAAGTAGCAACAACCGATCCTATAAATCTTGCAAAATATATCTCATATGTTGTCAGTCCTAGCGTAGCGAGCAGTGGGGGGAGCGAGGTGAAGAAGGTGCTTGCTGCAAGAAACGTGAGCAGCACTGACACGTAGTATGGAAGCAGCATCCCTTTTTTCAATTTCTCTATTCTGTGGGCCTCCTCTCTGAGCGTATGAAAGTGAGATCTAGTTACCTCTCTGAGCTCTCTGATAATAGCTATAGAGAAGGGTAATGCTAATAGTACAGAGACGGAAGATATCAAGATAGCAGTGCTCACACCCGTAAACAAGCAGGAGAGTGCTCCCATGAGGAACCCCACGCTCCAGCCCAAGTTCTGAGGTATCGTCAGGACTATGACACCCGTCTTGAGATCTCTCCTGTTCCTTGTCACTAGGTACGTTAGAGCTGGACCAAGAACTGAGTAGAACATTCCTGTCAGTACGAATCCTACTGTTATCGTGAGAGGATTCTCAGCAATATATACAATGTAGCATGATGTTGCTATCATAGCTAATGAGGCTGCTACAAGTATATGATAGAACTTGTATAAGTATCTTGGCGTGATGACGCTTCCTATCATGGCTGCAAGGTTGAATAGTAGGTATGATGTTCCTATTATGATACCTGATGCTCCTATCTCATGTAGCTTAAGTGCAACACCTATGAACTGGACTGCATATGATATGCTTATTATTGCGTAAAATATAGATATACGTCTTCTCGCTTCTTCTTCCCACATTTGTATGCGTAATGAACATGCTAGTGTTAATATACGTTGCTTAGCGTCTGGCTATTCCTCACGTCAAGTAAGATATATAAATGCTATCTATCTAAGTCGTATGCGAGCGTTCCATGGGTCTTAAGATAAATAGACCAAGAAAGGGCTCGATGGCTTTCTATCCTAGGAAGAGAGCCTCAGACATAGTAGCAAGATTCAGAACGTGGGTTGACCCTAAGATAGGAAAACCAACGTTGCTAGGCTTCGCAGCCTATAAGGCCGGTATGGCTCACGTAGTGATGATTGACGACAGACAGACCAGCCCATTCTACGGTAAGGAGATCGTTAGACCAGTGACAATTCTCGACGCACCTCCATTGAGAGTCCTCGGAGTCAGATTCTACACTTTCGATCCTGTGAGAGTTGCGGAGCTAAGCATAGGTGAAGTATGGACACCACTTCCAGACGATGTCGCTAAGAGAGTCAGGAGGAGAGTGCCTACGCTACCTGAGAAGATAGATACTGACAAGATGTGGAAGAAGATGGAGGACAAGCTTGACATAGTGACAGAAGTGAGAGCAATATGCTGTACACAGCCCTGGCTCTCAGGAATAGGCAAGAAGACTCCAGAGATCTTTGAGATACCTATAGGAGGCGTAGATGATCTCGGACAGATACTGGACTATGCAAAGAACATTCTAGGAAAGGAGATAAATGTCTGGGACGTCTTCAGCCCAGGACAGTACGTCGACATCACAGCAGTGACTAAGGGGAAAGGGTTCCAGGGACCTGTAAAGAGGTTTGGAATAGTTATAAGGCCGAAATGGCACAAGCATAGGAAGGGCTGTAGAAAAGGAGGAACAGTAGGGCCACAAGCACCAGGACCAATGTTCACGATACCTAGAGCTGGCCAGTGTGGGTTCCATAAGAGAACAGAGTTCAATAAGAGGATACTGAAGATAGGACAGTCAGGACAGGAAGTTACTCCAAAGGGAGGATTCAAGCATTATGGAGTTATTACTGGACCATACATGATAATTGACGGGACAGTACCTGGACCTGTAAAGAGGCTCGTAATGATGAGATTCCCAGTAAGACCTAGACCACCAACCTGGCCAACAACTCCGCCAGAGATAGTCTGGGTAAGCACACAGCCTCTTCCAACAGTCTAACTAACCTTTAAAAATTGGAAAGAAGGATCCTAAATCGGTGATGAGCTCTGGCCTTGATGAGCCGGTGATGACCCATTCATGAACTGACTACCTACTTGTCGCAGTCTCTCTTACTCTAAGAATCATGCATACCACGAGGCCGATCACTGCGAACATTATGTACATCATTGTTACGTAGTTCAGGGGAAGCTCATGAAAGTAGAATACTCCTAGCATCAGTGCTAGAATGACCTCGAGGTACTGTATTATCGAGAAGTTGACTACGAGCGTTGGATCCATGCTCAACACTATACATATTATTATGTATGGTAGAACTGTGCAGAGAAATACTATTCCAATTATCATTAGAATAAACACGTAGAGAGAGGAGAATGATAGTGCCACATACCTGGCAACATCTATGAACTTTAAATGAAAAAATAATGCTAAAGATAGAAGTCCTACAGAGAGACTAATGCTCATATCTATACAGGTTGAGTACAGTTTCTCTATAAATGTTCTAAATGGCCTGTTAACGTTTCCCACAAGCCATAGATAGGCTCCCCAGGTTGCGGCAAAGAGAACAACATAGATGAGGCCTATGATAGCAGTCTTCGATATTACTATCGTGATCGCTATTATTAACATTAGCAGACCAATGTATCCTAGCTTGTATTTTGTAAACATCTCGGAACCTGACACAACCTTTAGGATTGCTGTGACTATAACTGTGAGACCTATCCCTACAATATATGTGAAGTATACTCCACAGTATGCTACTGCTAGGAAGAATGCTGGTATTGATACTCCAAATCCTACTACTGCAGCAAGTATTATTACTATTATGTTTGAGAGTGCGATCCTTCCTATTCTCAGGTAGGACACGTGTGTTATGTAGTATGCTCCTATGTTTCGTGCGCCCTGTAGCCAGGTTATCGCCATTATTAATAAGTATGATATTAATGATACGAGGTATCTCACTGATACTTGGTAGGAAGGTGATATTATCGGGTCTAGAAGTTTAATAAAAAGTCCAAGAATGCCCCAGAGAACTGCCACGAGAACGCATAGGGCAAGGTTGAGACTTCTCTTGCTCATATGCTAGATTATTCGCGAGTGTGGAAAAGCCTTATAAAACTTTCAGAAGAGTGTAATTAGGGTGAAGTACTTCTACATTATAGGGAAAGTAGTCAAATATGACGAGGAGAGCCTTGA
>JAADER010000049.1 GCA_013153275.1 Thermoproteota archaeon | reverse complement strand
CCTGGTCCTGAGTGAGCGCTAGCTTATATATGCAGGTTGGAAACCTTCTCTTGTCGGGAATCCTTATCTCTGGACGCTTCCAGGGCTCCACATTCTCAAGTATCTTAGGCTCCTTTATCATGCGTCCTGTGTCAACATCTATTATACATATACCATCATGCTCATAAAACTTCTTCCATAACCTCTTCTTAAGCAGATGTCTCACATCCTGAGGACCATACTGAGGAACGAGAAGCTGCTCCTGGAACTTTGTAAGAAACCTCGTCCACGAGTCTAGGGGTCTAACGAGGACGATGTATACTCCTCCGCCACGTACTACTCCTCCAAGTCTTCCAATGTCATTAGGTTTGAGGTTATCTATTATATCGAGGACAGCTAGGTCGTATGTTGATCCTAGCAGCTTGTCAGTATCCTTGTACGGTCTATGCTCGATCTCTGCCTTATCAACGATAGATGCTAGTCTTCTCCTGAAATATTCGAACCTTCTACAGCTTCCCGGAGCATCATGCTGATACATGTAGAGTCCGCTTGGTGTCGACTGTCGACATCTCTTCCAGACCTCTACAAACTCCTCAAGGATCCTGTAGACCCAATCTATCAACTTCTCATCACTATCTCCAGAGAGGACAATCATCCTACGATGATTAAGAAGTATACCCTGCTCTATGAATCTCCTAACCATGTCACACATCGCGGCCTCCATTGTCGGCAGTATAGACTTATCAGGGACCTGTTAAAAAACATGTTCTAACACGCAAGTAAACTTTTATAGACCAAGCAAGCTAGAACTCGAGTATATGGCAGCAATTCAGGTACCCTCACTAGTCTACCCAGTGAAGAAGCTAGAGGGGAAGTATATAAATGTAGAGGTCCTATCATCGAGGACAGATAACAGGAAGTTCCTCGTAGGAACCATAACCTGTCCCTTCACAGGAAAGAAGTTCGAACTGAAAATAACACCACAGCTCGATCAGGTGAAGCCAGGCATAGTACAACACGACTCTGGGCTTCTCGAACACATCAGAAGGACTCAACAGTATAGAGAGTGGATATATGAGAGAGTAGAACCATACTCAAGAAACAGCTTTCACAAAAGAAGATACTTCGTATGCAGAAGATGCGGCTTCAAGACGACTCGATACATAGATGCACTACTACATCTAGCACAGGTTCACAGATTCCTCATAGAGGTTCCATAGATGCATAGGATATTTCTAGTAACAGGAAGACCTGGAGTAGGAAAGACAACACTCGTTAAGAAAGTCGCAGAGACTCTCTATGGCAGGTACCTGATACGTGGATTCATAACACAGGAAGTGAGAGAACAGGGGTCAAGAATAGGGTTCAAACTCATGACAATAGAAAAAGCACTAGGAAGAGACGGAGAGGAGGACTGGCTCGCTCACGTGTCTCTCTTCAGAGGAGGACCAAGAATAGGGAAGTACAACGTCAACATCGACGCTATAGATAACATTGCTATAAGAGTTCTCGAGGACTCTCTTAGGCAGGATACTGATCTCATAGTAATCGACGAGATTGGACCTATGGAGCTTCTCTCAAGAAAGTTTCTACCAACTGTCGAGAAGGTCCTAGATAGTGATAGAGTCGTGCTAGCAACAATACATATAAAATGCAGAGAGGACCCGAGACTTAGAAAGATAGTTGATAGAAAAGATAAGCTACTGGTAGAGCTAACCTTACAGAACAGGAACCAGATGTATCAGATAGTTAGGCACGAGGTAGAGCAGGCTATAAGAAGATTCAGAAAGAGATGATGACCCTTACGGTAGCAGACGAGGTGAAGAGACTCCTCTAAGCTGATCTTGCTAGGAGCAACATAGCGTATACATATAGTACACGTATACCTACACCTACACATCCTAGATATCTTGATATGCCAGTACGTTCAAGTATACGTTCATGTATCCCAAATCATTCAATTTTACATGCAGTCCTGAGGTTATTACGAGCATTGTTAAGTGTAGACTATAAATTCACTTAGTTCACAGCATAGATCGATATGGCGAAGATAACCTGGTCTAAGATTGCGAAGGTGTTGAAGGAGGAGTATATGGAGGGTATGAAGTGCAAAGTATGTGGAAAGGAGATAGAGGAGGGAGAAAACGCACTAAAAACACTAAACAACATATACAAACACTTTAAGGAGAACCATCCGGATATAATAGAGCAGGTAAAGGAGAAGCTCTCCGCTAAGGCGACAGCGTAATAATATCTAAAACCTTCCTTCGTCTCAAATATTCTCTACATGTCGAACAGTTTTTCTATCCTTCTCTTCTCTTTTATCTCCTGTGATGAGACCTGGGTTTCAGCTTGATCTATGAAGAAAGGCGCTTCATCTGACTACTATGACTGGTTTTGTTGATGATATTACAACTCTCTCACATACTGACCCTAGTAGGATTCTCTCCCACTTTCCCATTCCTCTATGTCCAATAACTATGTAATCTACGTCAAGTCTCTCTGCGGTCTCCACTATCTTTCTTGCTGGATCTCCTTTCTCAAGTATGTACTCTGCTTCCACTCCGAGCGCCTTAACTATCTCCTTGCATCTTTCTAGGAGCTTCTGACCCTCTAGTAATGCTTTTGACGCGAACTCGTGCTCATATAGTGATATGTAGTCCTCTGGCAGTGGAACCACATGGATCACGTAGAGCTTAGCATTGCAGAGCTTTGCTATTCTTGCACCGTGTAGGAGTGCTTTTACGGCTGGTTCTGAGCCGTCATATGCTACGAGGATCTTCTTCACTGGCTCGAGCTGGCTCATGTATTACTAGTAGTGTCAATGATTAATATGTCTTGTCTATCATTATTGTTCGTGAAAAACTTTTTACATACGTGGTGATGTACCCTATAGGGAGCGGATGATGGGGGGTCACCTAGGCGGCTACCTCCCTGACACTCCCAGTATTATCCTGAACTTCCAATAAACTTTATAAATGGACTATGATCTATGAGGTCTGAGTCTGTATGAGCATAGTAATTAAGCCAAAGGAGAGTGCAATAAAGAAGCCACACATAAACCTGGCAGTGATAGGACACGTAGACCATGGAAAGTCCACACTCATAGGACACCTGCTAGTAGCCACAGGATACGTAGACGAGAAGGCTTGGAAAGAGCTCTACGAGTCAGCAAAGAAGATGGGTAAAGAGGACTTCGCATATGCGTGGATAATGGACAGACTCAAGGAGGAGCGAGAGAGAGGAGTCACAATAGAGGCAATGCACGTAGGATTCGAGACAAACAAGTACTTCATCACCATAATCGACCTACCAGGACACAGAGACTTCATAAAGAACATGATCGTAGGAGCAAGCCAGGCAGACGCAGCTCTGCTAGTAGTATCTGCAAGACCTGGAGAGTACGAGGCTGGAGTAGGACCACAGGGACAGACCAGAGAGCATCTCTTCCTAGTGAGAACGCTAGGAGTAACACAGCTCATAGTAGCAGTAAACAAGATGGACGTAGTGAACTATGACCAGAAGAGGTATGAGCAGATAAAGAGCGAGCTAAGCAAGCTACTCAAGCTCCTAGGATACGATCCAAGCAAGGTACCATTCATACCTGTCAGTGCAATAAAGGGAGACAACATCAAGTTCAAGAGTCCAAACACCCCATGGTACAACGGGCCAACACTACTAGAGGCACTAGACATGTTAGAGCCACCTCCAAGACCAGTCGACAAGCCATTCAGAATGCCTATACAGGACGTCTTCACCATAACTGGAGTAGGTACAGTAGTCGTAGGTAGAGTAGAGACGGGAGTCCTCAAGGTAGGTGACAAGGTAGTAGTAATGCCTCCAGCAAAGGTAGGAGACGTGAGAAGCATAGAGACACACCACATCAAGCTAAACGAGGCAAAGCCAGGAGACAACGTAGGAGTAAACGTCAGAGGCATAGACAAGAGAGACATAAAGAGAGGAGACGTGATGGGCCATGTCACAAGCCCACCAACAGTAGCAGAGGAGATAGTTGCAAGACTAGTAGTACTATGGCACCCAACAGCAATAAGCGTAGGCTACGCACCAGTAATGCACGTACACACAGCAACAGTACCAACACAGATAGTAGAGATCATAGCAAAGCTAGACCCAAGAACAGGACAGACAATAGAGCACAAGCCACAGTTCATAAAGCAGGGAGACGCAGCAATAGTCAGACTAAAGCCACTCAAGCCAGTGGTAGCAGAGAAGTTTGCAGACTTTCCACCACTAGGAAGATTTGCTCTAAGAGACATGGGTAGGACAGTAGCAGCAGGACAGATAATAGAGGTCAAGCCTGCAAAGATAGAAATTAGGTAATGAAATCAATATACCTCACATTTATATTAAACGAAGTTAAGAGAAGATTTTTACTACCAGAGTAATCTCATACAGTAATCTCACATATTCTCGACAAACCTCGTTATTGGTGCAACCCCTATACTTATCCTGCTCTCACCACTTGCCAATCTCCTCTTTACCTGCTCTATTATGTCTGGGTGCTTTTCTTTGAAGTGTTTGTATATGTTGTTCAGCGTCTTCAGCACGTTCTCTCCTTCCGGTATCTCTTCACTACATATCTTACATCGTAGTCCTTCTATGTACTCTTCCCTTAGTATTTTTGCTATCTTGGACCATGTTATCTTTCCGGGCATCGTTTTGTTAATTCTCTTTGGTGATAATAAACTTATCCTGTAACTTTCAAGAATAGGAATTCTCTTTTCAAAGAAGATTCTAAAAAGGATCGCGATGAGCATCTGCACATGCCTTAACTGATCGGGAGCTCAGTAGTACTTCCATAATGTAAGTGGGCTAAGACCAGAGAATAATGGTCTCAGGAGACCTTTCCTTACCCTCTCTAGAGCTCTAGATAGAGGCTCAGCATCAAGCATCAGTGTGAGCATCCATGTTGCAAGTGCCTGGTATCTTCCCCAGTGTCTTCTGTAGTATTCATCAACATTGTCTATTCCAACGGCAGAGTATAGTCCTCTGACCCATCTATCGATTACAGGATTAGAGTAGTCTCTATAGGCCAGCATCATTATCAGACCGTACGTGTAAGGTCCTACCCCTCTCACGTTTCTGAGATTCTCCTTCAGATGCTCCTCTCCATAGCTGAGTAATATCTTAGCTATCTCTAGCAGCGTCCTGCTACGATATCCAAAGCCGGAGTCCCTTAGCATCGTCTCTCCTCTTTCTATTACCTTCCTAACATCTGGCGGAGTTATAACTATATGACCGTTATCTAAAATATATCTATTACCATATCTTGAGAGAAGTCTCCATATCATAGTCCATCCTTGTCGAAATGACGCATTCTGCTGAGCTACAGCTATTATAGACGCGTACCATATATCTATCTTTCTAACATGTATACCTTCTATAGCATCTCTAAGCAATAGATCTCTTCTACAGAGAATGTAAAACTCGTCTAGATCCTCATTGAGACCAAGATGATCTTCAACGTATGTCTCTGCGATGTCCTTGCTTATGTTAGAGGACGAGTATATCTCAGCTATGACTGTCCTATCATCTCTCCAAGCTCTAACACCTATGATGTATCCTTGATAATTTTCCAGTATAGTTCTATAATATTTTCCATCAAAGTTCCAGCTAAAACTGTATGCTGAGGCTGTTAGTTCAAAATTAAATTTCTTATCTACAGGTTCTACCTCTATACTTATTTTCTTGCCGAGTTTCACCTCTAGTCCCTACTATGTGAGGGTCTACCTTTTAAATAGTCTAGATTGAGAGAGTATGTGTCCACAGAGATCGTGGTACCTGACTCAGAGAGAACTGTGAGACTGGCATTAGGATACAACGTTAGAGCGTGTGCTGACGGTATAATACTTGAGCTGCTCTATTATGATCATGTTGATCAGAGAACATATGTGATAGGGAGGTACTATATTCCGCTGAGAATAGCTGAGGATCTTGCAAGAGACTTGAGGGAGTCGATAGAGGAGCTTAAGAGCGGTAAGAAGGTATCCTAGAGTATGGAGGTGATAGAGCTTCGCAAGGAGGGCTCAATATCGAGAATATACGTCCCTGATACAGCTATCAGGGGGGAAGTGTACACAGAGATAGATACGTTGAGATCGAGGATATATAGGACCGAGATGGAGACCCATGTCGCGAGGCTGGACGACGTGTTGAGAGAGGACGTTGAGAGCGCTATAGAGAAAGGCGAGTCTGCGATCGATGTGCTCGAGGGAATGCTAGGTGTAAGGGTTGATAGGAAGGACATGAAGGAGATAGAGGAGTTCATAAATAGCATAATAGAGCAGCTGCGGAGAGAAGGTCTTTCTCTCGATAAGAGGTCGGAGAACGTTGTTAGAGAGCTTTATAAGCTCATAGCATATATTATCGATAGTAGGTTAGAGGAGGAGAAGGGTGAGAAAAGTGGTAACGATTAGGGACATATTAAACAAGTTGAAGTGGACTAACAGACTGCATGAGTGTGAGCTAGTGTATATATCTAGAGGTGAGCCTAATAACGAGAAAGTGATAGATCTGTCCACAATAGTCGAGGTATGTAGGAATGGGTTCACATATGTTGAGAATGGTAGAGAGAAATATATCCCCTATCATAGGGTGATAGAGATACGTACTAAAGATGGTAGAGAAGTCTTCATTAAGAGGAAGGTTCCTCACTAATAAAATATAAAGGCTCCCCAGAAACTAAAGTACGAGCTGGGAACTCATGGAGCCTAGACGAAGCCTGGTAGCGTGGGCCATAACTGGAGCAGGTCACTACCTTAGAGAGAGCGTCGAGATCCTAAATAATCTCGTTGAGAGTCAGGTACCCACGGTCGTCTACATATCTAGGGCTGGTAAGGATGTCTTGAGGATGTATAATCTGCTAGATCGTGTAGAGTCTCTGAGATCTAGGGGGACAGAGCTTATATATGAGGATGAGGAGAGTCCCAGCTTCCCTAGGACAGGTAAGGTATATATCGATGTGAGGCTTGTCATAGTGTCCCCAACTACATTGAATACTCTTGCAAAGATCGCTTCGGGCATCTGCGATAGCTTAGTATCTAATCTTGTAGCTCATGCTCTTAAAGCTAGGGTTCCTGTAATGCTTGTAGTCCCAGACCTTGACTGTCCTCTCGAGTCTGAGGTCCCAATAATGATATATAGAGCAATATGTAGAGAGTGTGATGAGAGATGTGTAGCGTCGGATGCATGTCCTAGAGGAGCAATATACATGGGCCCCGACGGTCTTCCCCACATAGATATGTCGAGATGTGATAGGTGTGGTGCATGTGTTGAGAAGTGTCCTCACGGTGCGATAAAGATCTCTGGAAAGGTCATGGTGTATCCTCATCCTCTTCTTGCAAGTCTTGTAGAACGTGTGAGAAGCATGGGAATCGTAGTGTTCAGTAATCCTTCAAGTCTCCTAAGTAGCATGGTCATGAGAAATCTCATAGGGGCCCCCTATAGTGGGCAGTAGCTGGACATCTGAGACATACCATCCTGAACATGCATCTCTCACATGTATCTCCACAGGGTGCAGATTCTCCGCATCTGGTTGCTAGGGGAATGTACATGTATTTTGGCTTCTCTATTCCTGTCAACCTTATCTCCACAACGTCCCTACCTATTCTTGATCTGATTCTCTCTACTACACATTTCAGAGTTGAGTCATCTTCAGCATATATCATGAGTATGGTCTTCTCTCTTCCCTTTCCTATGAGCACAAGTCTTGGACAGGTCTTGATGTTTTCAGGTACGTCTCCCTCAATCATGAGCATTGCGAAGTTGAGTCTCAGAAGGTCTATGTTAAGTAGTGCCTGCACCTTCACTAGTCCCTTGTTGGTCAGCTTGATGAGGTGTTTTCTCACTCCGACATGTGTCATTGAGAGCTGTTTTCCAAGCTCTACAAGGCTTATTCTTCCATCTTCCTGAAGAATTGAGACCAGTCTTCTTTTAACATCGTCTAGTAGAGACACATTGTTTATATCTATCAGGGACTTATTATATTTAGCTAGAGTGGCCTAGCATGGGTGGGAGAGGATGGATGTGGGGAAAACGGAGAAAGAGAATCATATTTGTTGAATTACCATCAGATTGTGTTCTCTATGTTCCGACAGATCCCAGGACGATATGTGTGGACGAGGCCTCGAGAATCGTTATAACACATGTTGAGCTTCAGGCTCTAAAATTAGTATACTTGGATAATCTTACACAGTATGAAGCTGCAATGAGGATGGGTATACCTAGAAGCACGTTATGGAGAATAATTGAGAATGCTAGACGTAAGATTATTCAGGCACTGGTTGAGCGTAAGCCCATCCTGATAGCTAGGTCCGAACGTGGAGAATGTTGAGAAAGACTTAAATATTTGAGCAATAGCTCAATACTCGGTGAGCTGGATGGCCTGGTGGGGAGGATGGGGAAGAGGATGGAGAGGAGGAGGATGGGGAGGATGGAGCCCATGGCCAGGAAGAGGACCCTTCAGCCATCTACCGCCATGGATGAGGCCAGGATGGCTCTTCGGAAGAGGAGCATGTAGATACCTGTTCCCATGGATGTGGTACGGCTACATGATGCCACCATACTACTACATGTACCCCTACCTCTACATGATGTACATGCTACCGTACTACTACATGCCGCCATACTGGATGCCTAGATGGTGGTAAGCATGTACTGGCCATATATGCCGATACCTGACCCAATAACAATGTGGTACTGGATGTCTTGGATGCTTATAGCACCAATGTGCTATATGATGATGTACTCCCTAATGATGGAGAGCTACAGAACAATGATGGAGTTCATGCGTAAAATGTTCGAGATGCCGATGCCAAAATAGTTAAATATTATGCAGGAGTGAGCTAACCATGATCTGGTACAGGATGATGCGACTATTCATGAAATACATGCCACCTCCACCGCCACCACCGCCACCAAACTACTACCAGCAGTACCAGACGGCACAGACCCAGCAGTACCAGTACCCTCAGACTCAGCCAGCTACACCGCAGACGGGAGAGCAGGCATATGGACAGTATTATCCGCCACCATATCCAATGATGCCGCCGTTTCCATTTATGCCCTATCCGCCATATCCACTATCGCCGGAGGATGAGCTATCGATGCTTGAGGACTATAAGAGACTGCTTGAGGACATGTTGAAAGACATTGAGGAAGAGTTGAAATATGTGGAGGACAGGATTAAGCAGCTTAGAGAGTACCTAAGACAGTCGGGTAGCACTGGAGGAGTTCAGGGATAGTCAGAGTCTCTGCCGACCTTCCTCATAACTTCGGCTAACCCTGCCCTCATCATACGTCTCCTTTCTTAATCTTAACAGTTCTCTTATCCTCTCTTTCCTAAACTCATATATCCTTCCTCTACTTGTGTCATAGGTTGTGCATTCTGCCTCTCTGCATAGTGCGTCCAGCATGTGTTTTGCGATCTCTCTCACTATGGTGATGTTGTATTCTCTTGTCTTTTCTAGAATTTTTTCGCATATTTTTGGTATCTTGTAGAATATGCTGTTTCCAATGGCCTTGTCGAGCTGTTCCTCGAGTTCCTGAAGTATCAGTTTCTCTAGTTTTCTAATCATTTCTGGCCTATATCTTGTTTCTCTTGGATGATTATAAGGTCAGTGTTTATGGGTGCTTTAGTAGTGTAAGGCGTAAATTTCGGTCTTTTCTACTTAATTACCTGTAGATGGGATTAAAATGTTGAGAGAACTTAAAAGAGTTGAGGAAGTTCTTAGCGAGGTTCTTAAATACGTGACGCATAGAATAGGGAGTGTAAGAGTGAGGACGCTAGAAGCTGTTGGAAAGATTCTGGCGGAGGATGTGTATGCTAAGGTTGATCTGCCCCCGTTTGATCGCTCTGCAGTTGATGGTTACGCCGTGAGGAGCGTCGACGTGTTCTCAGCATCCTCATCTAGTCCCATAATGCTCAGGGTAGTAGAGAAGAGGAGCATCGGTCCAGGAGAGGCTGTTAAGGTATGCACTGGCGATCCTCTTCCTGAAGGAGCTGATGCTGTGGTGATGAGGGAGCATGTTGTCGAGCGTGGAGATCTTATAGAGGTGTTGAGGCCCGTTCCAAGATGGGGTAATGTGTCGAGAAAAGGTGAGGATTTTAGGGCCGGCGATCTTATTCTGAAGCGTGGTTCAGTAATTGATTATGTACATATTGCTGCAATGTTAGCTACAGGTAACCTGGAGATAAACGTTTACCGGCTCTCGATAGGTCTAGTATGCACAGGCTCTGAGATAGTCGAGCCAGAGTCCATATGTGACGCATCTGAGATAGAGAGGTATGCGAAGAGAGGGATCGTGCTAAACACGACCAGGTTTCTGATACTTGAATCTGCTAAAAGCGTTGGAGCTGACGTAGAGTACTACGGTGTCGTTCCAGATGACAGATCAAAGATAGGTGAGGCCGTGCGTTCTCTTCTCTCTAGGAACGATATGGTTATTGTTACTGGAGGCACTGCTGTAGGAGATAGAGATGTTACATATAGCTCAATTATGAGTCTAGGTCCCACATATGTCTGGCGTGGTCTCGCTATAAGACCTGCGAAACCTACAGGAATCGCAGTAGTGGAAGGTAAGCCTATCCTCATGCTTAGTGGATTTCCTGTTGCTGCGTATGTGGGGTTCTGGGTTCTTGGGATGCCTGTTCTGTATCATATGATGAGTATCGAGCATAACAATATTGCAATGCTGAGAGGTGTGTTAACTCGCAGACTTGCGAAGCCTCCCAGCTTGAGAGCATATGTGAGGGTGCGAGCCTGCGTAGATCCCGAGGATGGGACGATATATGTCGCTCCACTAGCATTAACAGGAAGCGGTCTCTTATCCACCCTGATAAAGGGCAATGCCATACTTGAGATACCTGAAGAACTTGAAGGTTATGAGGAAGGTACTAACGTGTGGATAAGACCTGTTAGAGACTTAAATTACTGTGAAAAGTAGATATAGGCAATGTCCTCGGTAATAGAGTTCATCAAAGATACAGCGCAATCGACAGAAAAGATAGATAATAAGACTATTAAATGCTTCGAAGTACCTAGAATGAGATTCTTCTCCAAAGGAGAGCTACTATACATAGGCTTCATGTTAAACATGAGCGATCAGGAAGTTCTAAACAAGATAAACGAGATGAAACTAGGAAGAAAAACGATAGAGAAGCTCTATGCACTACGTCTCGACACCGACAACATATGGACCGGACCAAGACCAGTTTTGCCAAGCCTGCTTGAAAATGAGACAGACTTAACAGAGCTTACCTCAATGGGTAACTCGACTCTCAGAGTGATGCTTCACTTTAACGGTATAAAGGACGTAGTATGTGTATCACTATACGAATATGATGAGTATAGGGAGCTCGTAGTAACAAAGCTCAGAGGTGCGAGATGCGTGATAAGATATATAATATATATTTGATCGAAAAGAAAAGAGTCTCTACTAACAATATAGTAGCGGTCTTATGTGTTTACTAGTTTTTTGAGTAGTAGTACTGCGTCTCCGATGTCTAGTTTGCCATTGTGATTGAGGTCGCATGGAACATTACTATGA
>JAADER010000055.1 GCA_013153275.1 Thermoproteota archaeon | reverse complement strand
CAGATAGGGGATGGCTATATTCTCTGTCAGAACAGGATCGAGGGCTTCTCAGATATGAGGCCTAGAGATAGGCTGTTTGCGAAGATAGATAAGTTGAAGAACGGTGATGATGTGATAACGATCGACGAGTTCCTTAAGGGTCTTGAGAACAGGAGAGTGAGGATAATCGTAGAGATACTAGATGAGTAGCTGGGGGAAACTGCAGAGCCTTCGAGCTCCAGCATCAGTTACCAGGTAATCATCCTCTATACGTATACCGAACATCCCTCTCATATATGCTCCTGGCTCTATGGTGATCACGTTTCCGCTCTCGAAGATCTCTTCAGATACTGGTGATATGCCTGGTCTCTCATGACATTCTACTCCTAGTCCATGACCTAGAGAGTGTATGAAGTATCTGTCTATCCCATACTCTCTTAACACTTCTCTTGCTGCAAGGTCAGCCTCTGACGTCTTTATACCCTTCCTAACTATCGATACAGCTTTCCTATGAGCCTCAGCTACTGCCTGCATTACATCTCTAACCTGTCCATCTGTTGAGCCTACAACGATTGTTCGAGTGATGTCACTACAGTAGCATCTGTATCTTGTTCCAAAGTCTATAACCACTACATCTCCTCTAGATATCCTTCTAGTCGATGAGACATGGTGAGGATATGCTGAGTTAGGTCCTGACGCTACTATCGGCTTAAATGCGAGAGCACATTCATGTTCTATAGCTATCTTTGTTAGAAGAGCCTCTACATCTATCTCTCTAGCTCCAGGTTTAACCTTATGCATAGTCTCTTCTAGACACTTTTCAGCAATTTTGATCGACCTCTCTATCAGCTCAATCTCTCTCTCCGATTTCACGCTTCTTATTCTCTCAATATCCTCTTTGACACCCGATATCGATATCTCATTACCTACCTTCTTGCTTAGCTTCTCAAGAAGCTCCACAGAGTCTACGCCAATCTTCTTGCAGTCTTTCACGAGGAACCTATAGACATCTTTAACAGAGATCTCATCTGGTCCTGGAATAGCAGAGAAAGTCTTAACACAGCTCTCATCGAGTCCCAACATGTCTACTATGCGGTCTCTATCTAACTTTGATACATATATTACATATGTGCTATCTCTGTTCACTCTTATCATGACTGTTGGAGTCTCAACATATATCTCTAGAAGATATTCTACATTAGGAACCTCCGACAGTATTATGGCATCCAGGTCCTTGCTCTCTATCGTATGTACAATCTTCTGCAGCTTCTCCTTAATCATGAATGTATCCTCCCTTTAGATCTGTGACCGCTTTATTTAGAGGTATCGGTCTCTGGAATATCTTGCTTACCCTGAACCTGATTATCGTGACCAGATCCTTCTCCGCTACTTCAGGATAGAGAGACCTAAGTGCTCTAATAAGCTCCTCCCTGCTCTTGAAACCCTCCATCTTCACTATCTTATCATCAAGCTTATCTATACTTGTGATCTCCATGCTCTCTATCTCACATAGTCCATATGCCCTGTTTCCACATGCTATCAGCACCTCTCCGAACCTCGGCCTGACTATGCCTAGCCTCAACGTCACTCTCTTCTCTCCTCTCAGAACCTTGTCAAGGTACTCAGGTCTGAACCTTATTACATAGTTTAGCTCTAGACTCTCTCTCCCTCTTCTCCTCCTATCTCTTCCCTCTCTGGGCATAACTCATATATATCTTTCAAGAATAGATATTTAACCACGTCTCTGTAATATTTAAACGTGGAGTGGAAAGTAGAGGAGAGGGCGGGGGATCTTGAGATATTATGTGCACGAGAGCAGGTTGCTCCTGGAAAGTATGTCGAGATAAGGATCCTACATGATATTCGAGCAGGAACATATACTCTCAGACTTGTCAGGCTAAGAGGATTCACATACGGTGAGCTCTCACTATTATCATCCATATGTACGAAGCTCGGCCTATCTATCGACTACTCTCCAAGTGACAGGACGGTATTCCTAAACCCGAGCCCTCTCGAGTACGTATATACCTCTCTCGACAAGATTATGTCAAGAATAAGAGAGATAATAGAGATGATAAAACTTGTCGTATCCTATGTCAAAGATATTAGAGGAAGTCTAGAGATAGCTGAAAGTATACTTAGTAAAGGATGGCTCGTCAACTATGATGGAGGAAGAATAGAAAGTGTTAGAAGAACGTACGAGGTCCCCAACATGTCGACCTGGCTCATAGTTCAGATATATCCTAGAGACACCTACTATATAGGAAAGATAAGCATAAGAGTCACATGTATAGGAAAGAGAATAGACATAGTGAGGAGAATAGTTGACCAGCTTCAAGAACGTGGATTCAAGATCACCAGCGACATGACAGACCTCGGCTATGCTGAGCTAGAGCAAGAAGTATATAGCATGGGATTAACGGACAGGGTAGTAGACGAGGTTGATAAATTAATAAACGAGGTGACTGTAACATAACAATGCCTGCTGACGTAATTCTCGTAATTCTCTATATTGCATCATTTGCAGCACTGTACTCACTATTTTCTACCCGTATACATAAGATGTTGAGAGAAAGCAAGAAGAGAGGACAAGAAGCAAAGTCTGAGAAAGAAGTCGAGAAAGAGAGATCGCATATGAGCAGAGACGATACGACTCTTGAGGCTGTGGCAGTGAGAGAAAGAGAGGGTGAGAGAACATGTGATGACGAGGAGAGAGAGACTGTTCCCGAACCCGTCATAGTGAGTAGCGAGGATGAGGAGCTCAGGAAGATCGCCGTGCAACTGTCACAGGATGAGATAAGGGTTCTAAGGTTCCTTCTTGAGAGAGGAGGAGAATGCTATCAGATGGAGATATATAGGACTCTTGGATTACCAAAATCAACAGTCACCAAAATAGTTCACAGACTATCAGAGAAGGGTCTTCTCATCGTTGAGAGAAGGGGAAGGTATAACTATGTGAAGCTAGCGCAGAAGGACCAGGTAAGAAAGCTAGTATCTGTAGCTCAGCTAGTTGCTTAATCTAGTGATCTCACGTTCAGCTTTAGCGAACACGTCTAGCACAGTTCTAACACCTTCATCAAACTTGTCTACTCTTCCAAGTCTCAGGTCAAGTATCATCTTCGATCTATTAAATATGTTAAGTATAGTGTTCAGAAACTCCTCAGAGTATGATATTGAGTATATTAGAGATATGTTAAACCTGCTCACGCCTATCTTCTTAACATATATACATTTTCCATAGGAGTAATATAGCTCACAGTTCCTGAACTTCTTCACGTTCATGTCCTTTATGGAGTCAGTGTCGAGCGGGCTCGTACTTGTCAGAGTCTTTATGAGGCAACAGTATATTGGTATAGTTAGAGACTGGTACTGTTTGACGAGCTTCTTTATTATTCTTTTTCCCACTTTATCGTCCTCTGATATCACGTATCCTCTGAAGAATGTGTCATCTAGAGCGTGCGTGATCATCTGTATGTTTTCTCGAGTTATCTGCATCTCATACATCTTCAGTGTTCTTCTAGTGTCTAGGACTACCGTGAGGTACGATATGTCGCCGGACTTGAGTGGTTCTACAAGGTCGTTCATGTGGTACATTCCTCTGTATGGTACATAGAGTAGGCAGTCGCTTTCCTCTATGCACTTGTCTATGGGCTCTATGTCTAGATGTAGCAGGTCTCTGCTTACTGCTAGCTTTATGGTCTTGCAAGTGTTTATGCGTACTAGCGCTCTTGGATGTTCTTCGCATAGCACTACTCTAGGTATCATTATCAGTATATCTATACGTAAGCGACTTATAAGGGAATTATGTAAAAAGACTCCTATTTCACGGCTCTCAGGAAGGTTACCTTTCCATGTTTTGAGAGCATGTCATATATCTCCGATATTGGGTACTCTTTCTCGTTTTTGAATCCTGCTATCTTGACCTCTCTCTCCGATATCTTGACGAAGTGATCGATATCGAACCGCAGTATTATGTCCTTTCCTTCAAACACGACCTTGAAGTTTATCTTATTGTCTACAAGCTTTCTTGCTATGTTCTCGAGGAGTCGCACCTGTTTCTCTGATGGTTTTGATCTAGGTCTTCTTCTCTTTGCCTCTCCAAGGTACTTTTTCAATTCCTCATCCTTCACCTTGACTATCCCTCTCACAGGCGCGACAAGCACGGAACCAGCATCGTATCCAACTATCTCGAAGTTCTCGAACCTCCTTATCTTGTCTATCAATTCCTGCACGGTCAGTCTCTGAACGCTCTCCGACACGGTCTATCTATTTTTGACGTATCTTATTAAGTACTTTCTCAGTCTCTCTGGATCGTGAGTTACTAGATGCCTGACAGCATCCTCGAGAGAGAAGAAGAGAGCTCCGCACTCTGTCCCTCTGGAGCTCCTCCACTTGCACCTTATGTGGACCGTGCCTCCCTCCTCAACAGTCTCCAGGTACTGTTTCAATTCTGGAGGTATCTCTAGACTCACAGGAGGTATATACAGTTGCTAGAAGATAAATCTTTATTTTTCCCCAGGTAAACTATTATCTGCGTGTCTTCCGTAATCCGAAAAATAATATCAATGTGCGTAGGCGGTGACGCGAACCTCCCAGAACATGTCAGAGAGAACCAGCAGCTTCTCAGATGCCCAAACTGTGGCTCTCTCATGAACGTCGATGCAGTATATCTTCGAGAGGATCCTAGGTCAAAATCTAAGATCATAGAGAGAGCAATGTCCTGTAGAGACTGTAAGATACGTATCCGACAGTACATATATATCTCCAGAGTGTGAGCTCAGTAATAGGGAAGAAGAGACATGCGGGCTCTGAGAGCAGGTGCCATAGCTGGAATATTCATCACAGTCTTCTCCATAGTTGCGATATGTGTCCTGAACCTGCAGTATCTATACTCCATACTTCAGTCACTAGTACCAACGGGTTGCATAGACGCACATACTATAGGTATGATGTATAGTTTTAATAGAAGCGCAGTGCTTACCTGGACACTAATATGTGTAATACTCCTCATAATAGATTTACTCCTCGCCCTAGCCATAAAGGGAGCAGCAGACAGAGGAGAGAAGAGTGCTGCAACAAAGCTGTCAGCTATATATCTGGGAGTCACAGTATGTCTAACGTATGTATCATATATTCTATACAACATGGTAAGCAGTATAGAGGAGAGATGTTCTGTAAACATGTTAACAAGCATAAGACTAGGCAACGTAATTGTAGGAGCAATCGTCCTAGCATCAGCAGTGGCCTGTCTAGCACTCTCAATATATGAGAGCAGAAGACTCAGCAGACCCGCCAGACTAGGAAGACCTCCGAAGATCGTTACTGAGTAAGAGGATCTTTGCAAGATTCCTTCTAAAAGAATGTTCTATGAACGTCCTACAATCACATCGCTCCTCTATAAACCTGAGTAGGAGAAGCTTGAACATGTTTATCACTATCTCGGGGCTAATGTCTAGAACTCTGCTATAATCTCTCAAGGCTGATAAACATCTCTCAGATAAGGTGATTACGGAGACAGGTGCTCTAATTATCCATCTTATCATCTCTGGCTTGAACACGGTTGTTATCCACTCTCTAGGATCGTTACATACTACTAGAGAGTTTATTATCGACAGTATAGCTCTAACAAACATGTTTACACTATTCTCATCATTATAATTCTCTACGCATCTTCTGCAGATATTTCTGACCTCTTCTGTTAGAACGTCTATGAGGTCCGGAAGTATCATGCTGAGCCTGTTCTCGAGCTCTCTAAACACTTTTATGCCCTGTATCTCTCTCATGCATATGTCTCGATCGGGGCAGTTCTCACACTCTCTGTCGAGTCTCCTTCTTGCACATTCCACACATGTGTGAGTGAGTGAACACATTGGTAGCCTAGGCATAGCTATTCCACAGGACGGACACACTGTGTCTGCTCTATAGAGCCTATGTTCGCGGTGCACGACTTACCTACTAGCAAGTTTTTTAAGCTTAAAAAGTAATCTCTTGTGAAATATGACGCTCTGGAAGCTAAGGCTAGCAATGGTACTGTCTGCAATGGCCACAGTAGCTGGTGGTCTAGCTGTCCTCTACTTCATCTTCACACTGTTCTCCATATCGCTGACGTTTCAGATGTTCATGATAATAGCCATAGCGTTCTCCGTGATCATAATACTCAGCCAGTGGCTTCTTGCACCATATCTGATAGATATGGTATGCATGTGTAGAGAAGCTGACCCCTACAGGTACAGGGATCTTCACGCGATGGTTAGAGAGCTTGCAGAGAAGTCGGGTCTGAAGAAGGTTCCTAAGGTCATGATAGCTAGGATGCCTATACCTAACGCGTTCGCGTACGGCTCTCCTCTCACAGGTCCTAGAGTCGCTGTCACTGAGCCTCTCCTAGATATATTAGATAGAAACGAGCTTAAGGCCGTGCTGGGACACGAGATAGGACATCTAAGGCATAGGGATGTTGCTCTCATACTTGCGATAGGGCTCATACCTACAGTGCTCTGGAGCATGGGAGACATGATGTATAGGTTAGGATTCTGGTCAATGATCTTTGGGTGGGGAGACAGAGACTCATCGTATGCGTACCTGATACTGCTGGGAATAGCGCTCATAGCAGTAGCCTTCGTTCTAAGCATCTTTGTCCTAGCCTTCAGCAGATACAGAGAGTACTACGCTGACAGGCACAGCGTGATGCTCAATCCACGTGGAGGAAGACTCCTCCAGAGAGCTCTTGCAAAGATAGTTCTAGCAACGAAGTATGGACTATCAAGAGAGGAGCTTGCAGAGCTCACGTCAGCTCTACAGTTCAGGACTCTCTTCATACAGGACCCACTGGTAGATGTGAAGGCTAAGATAAGAGATATAGATAGCTTCATAGAGCACTTGAAGAGGAGAAAACTCACATTTACAGATAGGTTGAAAGAACTGTTCTCAACGCATCCAGACATAACCAAGAGACTGAGAATGCTTGACAAGTACGATGAGGAGTTCTGGGGCAAGATATATGAGATACCGGTAGAGTAGGCCTGATAAAGTAAAGCATTTATACCATTAAACTAAGCTCACATTCTGAACATTGTGTATACGATAGCCATCATAGCAGATTCTCCACTACCTGACAGACCATGCAGAGAGCTGTACGATGCCGTAAAGAGGAGAGGACACATCGCAAGATACGTACCAATATCACGAATAACTACAACATTCAGCACAGGAAACATATTTATCAAAATTAGAGACAGACCAGTAGATTTCGATGCAGCGTTCTTAAGAAGCATAGGATTTCTATTAGACTTAGAACAGTTTCTACGTAGAGTTACTACACTGAAAATAATTGAGGATCTAGGCATAGTTCTAGTCAATCCTCTAGAACCATTTCTAAGATCTCGAAACAAGCTTGAGATAACTTACGAGCTAGCTAGGAGAGGGATACCTGTGCCATACACAACCTGTACAGAGGATCTCTACTATGCATATATCGAGGCAAAGAGGCTTGAAGAGTTCGTGATAAAACCGATAACGGGCTCAAGAGGGTTTGGGATAACAAAATTGAACGATCCTGACATAGCGTTTCAAGTGATGAAGGTCCTACTAGGATACAGGAAGCCAATATACATGCAGGAGTACGTGAGAAAGCCTGGAAGAGATATAAGAGTCCTAGTAATCGACGGACAAGTATTTGGGTGTATGTATAGGATAGCACCAGAAGGCTCATGGAAAACAAATGTAGCACAGGGAGGAAGAGGAGAACAGTGCACCGAGGACATGAGACACGTCGAGGAGCTCGCTGTCAAAGCAACGGAAGCTCTAGGCCTAATATATGCGGGAGTTGACATAGCAGAGAAAGATGGCTCATATGTTGTATTAGAGGTAAACGGATCACCAGACTGGAGAGAGCTATCACAGGTGCTAGGGAGAAGTCCTGCTGAGAGGCTTGTCGAGGTGATTGTAAGATTAATAAAGAAGTGACACCTAACAGGTCTATGTGACACGCTGGCTACTTAGATGCACACAATGTGGAATAGATATGTATCTAGACGTTGGATTCGATCTCACAGCCTTTGGAAGCATACTATACCTCTACTGTCCAAGATGTAGGAGAAACACGGAGCACAAGGTGCTAGGATACATAGACGACGACACAGGAGAGTTCATACCTTTCGAACAAGCTCTGACGGAGAAGTTCAAGTCAATAAGCATGCAGGCCTAGACTTGACTACAGAGACTAACAAGCTCCTGCCTCATCATGTACAGCCTCTTCTTTCTCTCTTCAACACTCTTATACATCTCATCAATAATCTGAAGCTCCCTTTCCTCCTCCGGTGTTATTCCACCAAGAACCTTCTTCACATATAGTTGACTTCTCTTTCTACGGAGATCTTCAGTTCTGTAATCTATCTCCCTTATCTTATCCTCTATCTCCTTAATCTTACGCTCACACTTCATCTTGAGCTCCTCTCTCTCCTTGTCAAGCCTCTCCTTCACCTCCGTGTATATCGATAGATCTATCTCCTTACTTATGAGCAGCTCTAGGAGCTTTCCATACTTCTCTCTTATATCGTTAATCTTTCTCCTAAACTCTTCGATACTAGCCTCTATTGATTCTAGATCCACAATATCGATGTTCTGTACATCCTTCTTCTGAACCTTCTCCTCTTTCTTCACGAGTTCCTGAGGAAGCTCGACCTCAGCTATCACACGGCCGTCAGAGATCTCTATTATCCTATGCACTCTGAGCTCTCTCCTGACACCGTCAGGACAGTCAACAAGCATTGCCTTGATCTGTCCCGTCTTCTTTCCAACCTTGATAGACACAATACGGCCAAGATCTCTACCGTCAGGAGTGTAGAGTCTCCGGCCTATGATCTTCCTGTAACGTTTATATTTTCCTAATTTAAATATCACGAAGCTTATATTTCTAGCTGCAATATATGTCAATCGTGTAAAATGTCTCAGATAGAGTACGAGCAACTAGTAAGAGAGATACTCTCATGTACAAAATGTCCACTACATAGATACAGGAGAAGACCGGTACCAGGGGAAGGAAAACTTGACGCAGAGATCATGATCGTAGGAGAAGCTCCAGGAGAGAAAGAGGACGAACAAGGAAGACCGTTCGTAGGTCCCGCAGGCCAGCTTCTGACAAGGATACTTAACAGTCTAGGAGTATCAAGAGAGCAGGTATATATAACAAACATAGTCAAATGTAGACCTCCAGAGAACAGGGACCCAACACCTGAGGAGATAAGGAGCTGTCTTCCATACCTGATAAGACAGATACAGATAATAAAGCCTAAAGTCATAATATGTCTAGGTCGTCACAGTGCTCGAGAGATACTTAAGCTATGTGGACTGAGGGAGAGCGAGGTCTCGCAGATCTCTAAGATAAGAGGAAAAGTGTTCAACGTGAAGTTCATGGGACAGCAGGACATCATAGTTGTACCAACCTATCACCCAGCAGCTGCACTATATAACCCGAGACTAAGATCCTACATAACGGAGGACATCAAGAAAGCAGTCGAGATAGCCCAGGGAAGATACAGGGTGGAGAGGGGGTCAATACTCGATTTCCTAAGTTAACTCTCTCTCTACTGCTCTGAAGGTGCCCCAGAGATAGGTTATCGTGAAGGCGACCGGATCAATCATATATAATTGAAACAATCTCCCCATCAAGAGGCACAGGACAGCCAAAGACAGCAACAGTACGGACAGAGATATCTCGATAACATACATTCTCAATCTCTCACGAAGAGGCGGAAGCTTCTCAATCTTAGGAGTAGGAATCCACCTAAATGGAAGACCGAGAACACCACTGGCAAATGAAGTGAATATTCGAGGAGACATCACGGCATATGCCATGTTGACTCTGTTCAGCGCGAGAAGAGGCTCCTTGAGACTGTAGATGGAGCTCTCTCTGACAATATCCTTAAGGCACCATACGACATATATAGACGATGTATATACTATCAATAGTAGAATAATTATCTGAAGAGGAAGAGGTACATATACATGAAATATAGAGCACATATATAGAGCAATAGCTAAAAATAACTGAAAAGGATAAGAGAGGTACTGCATAAGATATAGAGATATTATCGGTCTCCTAATAAGATACTTAAAGTACTTTCTCAAGAGCTCACCAGCACCATAAGCCCACCTGACCTGCTGCCTCAAAAGTGCGCTATATGTAGCTGGTACCTGTACGTCAACGACATAGTTCCTATATGTTGATATCCTGTAGCCTCTATATAGTGCCCTTATACTATACTCAACATCTTCAAGAATAACACCATCATTAAACGGTCCCACATCTCTGAGAGCCATAGAACTTATGACGAGACCAGACCCCAATGTCGGTCTCCATCCACACAGCACGTAGAGACCGTCAAGCATTCTCATGAAGAGAAGATACCCTATCTCCTGTCCCTTACCAAGTAGAGATCTCAATCTTGAGTATCCCCTCCATCTTGAGCTGACAACATCACAGTTAGCTGGCGCTGTGTCTCTCATCACCGAGTCTATGTCGACAATAACTATCTTAAAGCTTCTCTCTCCAATAATTGCTCTTAATGCCTTATTTAGTGCCTGAGCCTTATTTTTAGAGCTTCTTGATAGAAAGATCACTACATTCTCTGAGAGACCTTCTACATGTAGTCTATGAACTATACTCTCTATAATATCAGTATCATATTCGTCACATATTAGAAATGTTGCAATGCTCTTAGAGACTACATGTCGATTTCTTCGAAAGAAATTCATTATAACTTCAACAGGCTCGCTCTTGACAGGTACTAGAAACACTGTCCTGATATCGTGGTCCCTATACTCGATTTTGAATTTTCCTCCAAGACTATAGAGCACTGTCTGAAATATTGGAGTTATGAATGTTCCTGCAGTGAGTGCTGATACTAGTACTATCATGAGGATCTGTTGATATGTCATTGAGCGCTACCTTGAAGAGAGAGTACAACGTCTACTTTAGCATTAACATCGCCTATCTTCTTGAGCCAAGATGAGCCTAGAGCTATGAGTATCGATATCCCAACAATCTGTGCCTCGGCTTGTCTACATATGTTTACTAGTGCCTCTATAGTCCTTCCGCTTCTCACGATGTCATCAACTATCAGTACTCTATCGTTCTTGTTAAGTATCGATCTAGGGACGTATAGAGTGACCTTTCGTGGAGGACTCTCAGCAATGTATGTTGCCTCGTAGAAGCTGTCCTCAAAGACGTCACGGTACTGTTTAGCTATTGCTAGGTCAGCATTGAGGGCCAGTGCGGCCGATACTGCTAGGGGGACTCCGTCTGTGGCTGCTGTGAGTACCTTAGTTATCGATAGATCCTGAAAGAGGTATCTCACTCTTCTAGCGTAGAGTTTAAGGATGTCGCTGTCGGTTATTATGCGGTTGAAGTCTATGAAGGACTCGTACACCCTTATCATCTTTCTAAGAACATTCTCTAAAGACAATATCTGCTCAAGCCTGCCTATTATGACCATGGCAGTCTCTGGAGAAGGTAGGAGATCACCATTAGCATACCTACATAGTACACTCTCCTGGAAACCAGTAATCTCACTGAGCTCTCTATAGGACAGCTTAAGAAGACTCCGAGCAATGTTGAGAAGCTCAACAGCCTCAAACTGAAGAGAAGCTCTGCTAAGCCTAGTCCTTACCTGCACATGAACCTAGTAAGAACCACATTAATATAGTTTCTTACATGAAGCAAAAACATTTAAAACCCATAACACAGAGAGATAACAATCATGCCAATAACAGACCCCGAGAAGCTCAGAATAGCACTAGAACACAGATTCAACTACAAGATATGTAGAAAATGTGGAGCAAGAAACCCACCAAGAGCAGAAAAATGCAGAAGATGTA
>JAADER010000066.1 GCA_013153275.1 Thermoproteota archaeon | reverse complement strand
TAGTTTTTGTTTGAGTTTTTGTGTTATTGTTTCTATGTCGTCTCCTATCATGTCGCTTGTACATGTTGTCAAGATGACAATCATGTCAGGATGAAAAACCTCAAAACAAGACAAAACACACTCAAACAACCTACCCTCACCACCAAAAACAACATGAGACTCCATAAGATTACTACATGGAACGTTATAGAATACCTGTCCCGGAATTATAGTGCCAAGCTTCCTCTGCCAGCTACAACCAACAGGACCATGAACTATGGGGATAGCACCACGAATCTGAACGACAGCCCTTATAGCAGAGGCAAGCTTGCCAGGGATGCAACACGTGTTGTGTCCAGGAAAGCTGATGTATGCAACCTTGCTGACAGGATCCTGTACAGGACAATTGAGTAGCTCAAACACATGAGAAAGATATCGAACAAGTTAATAAACGTAACCATTCTAACAAGACCAACATGTAGACTGACCAAACAACATTCTATGTTATCTTCATAGTTATGGTAGCGTTCCCATTTTTACAGACTACCTCCTCTACCTCTGGAATCTTATCGAAGAACGTTATGAGAGTCGAGAAAAGTATGTTTATTCCACATGGTCTCGACTCCAGAATCTCCAATAGCTCTGGTCTTCTACCTACAACCTTATCTATGTATCTGCATATGTTTCTAAACATACAGTTACTAACCTCTAGATAGAGCTTATTGTTCTCCATCTTATATACTATATTGTTAACTATTCTAAACCTCTCTGATAGACTCCTGCACAGGCCTTCTATTGAGTCTTGTAAATTCTCTAGCTTTATTATTCTATTTTGTTTCAGATATTCTATAAATATGCATGATGCCTCTCTAAATATTGCTAACAGAGTCTCCGGTGCTGATAGCTTATGCATTGCTAATATCAGGCTTATGAAGAGCAGGTCCGTGTTTGAGACGTTTTCAACTTCTTTAAGAAACTCCAGATACTTTCTACTATACACCATGTCGTTCTCAGATACGAGTTCTCAGCATGATTAATAAGTGAGATTATTGGATCTTCCAGTGCATGTTCTACAAATATTGTGCATGCTTTTCCTAGCTCTCAACCTATCTTTTATAGGATCAGTCCAGCTCCGCGTCTTCACTACTCTAGTTTACTGGGCTCTCATCATCTTTTTGAAGAGGTCAAATATCCAAGATGTGTCATGAGGTCCTGGTCCCGCCTCTGGGTGAAACTGTGTTGTTATTATCTTTTTCTTCGTATGTTTCAGCCCTTCTACTGTCTTATCGTCAACGTTTATGAACCATATGTTGAAACCTGCTTTCTCTGCTGACTCTGCATCGACCGCGTATCCATGGTTCTGTGTTGTTATGTAGCATCTTCCTGTCTCTAGATCTTTGACCGTCTTATTTGGTCCTCTGTGGCCGTATTTTAGTTTGAAGGTTCTTGCTCCAAATGCTAGAGATATAAGTTGATGTCCTAGGCATATTCCAAGCATGGGTAGGCCATATTCTGCTATTGCGAGAACATTCTCTATGACATCGCTCAATATTGATGGATTTCCAGGTCCATTGCTCACGATGACACCATCACACTCGTCAGCTATCTTGGAGGGGTCCACATGTGGGGGGTATCTTATGACTCTGCATCTTCTCTTTAGAAGCTCTCTGATTATTCCATACTTTACTCCGCAGTCTAGGATGCCTACCGTGAGCTCTGGACTATCAGGCTCATATATCTTTATGCCTCTAGGAGACACCGTATCTATGAACCGTATCTGATCGTAACGTGGAGCCTTCTTAAGAGTATCATATAGCTCATCTATGTTCGGATCCTCTTCTCGCGGATCATATACTTTCAAGATCCCCATCATCACTCCTCTCTCTCTAATCTTCTTTACTAGCGCCCTAGTATCAACTCTGAAGATTCCAGGCACGTTCTCCCTCTGAAGCCACTCATCCAGGCTCATCACAGATGTCCAGTGGCTTGGCCATGTTAGCTCGTGGATTATGAATCCTGATACCCATATCCTGTCTGACTCAAAGTGAAGCGGGACGCCGTATATTGCCAGGTCGCGGCTTGCAACACCGTAGTTTCCTACTAGTGGATGTGTAATTATGAGGATCTGACCCGCATAGCTTGGATCTGTGAGAGACTCGGGGTATCCTACCATTGACGTTGTGAAGACGACCTCTCCTACTGCTGTCTTCTTTGCCCCGAAGCCGCATCCATAGTATGTTGATCCATCCTCGAGCACGAGGACAGCTCTGAGCCCTGTTCTGCAGAGTCCCGTCTTTGTGAGTATGCTTAAATTCCTAATGACCCTCTACTACTGTAGATCTAGCATATTTATGCTTGTCGGGGGAGTAGACCACACTTGGAGGAACGTTGCACGTGATATCCTCATCTGTACATGGTCCAACTATTATGACTGCACATCCCTTTATGTTCTCTCTCTTTACGACCTCGGGTAGCTCGCCGAGTCTGCACCTTATGATCTTCTCTACCGGCTCCCCCCATGTCGCACGGTGAACCACGACTATGGGAGTGTTCTCCGTGAGTCCTCCTGCCTTCAATTCTTCTACTACGAGCTCTGGAGCATGTATGCTCAACATCAGGACTATGGTACCTCGCCCCACAAAGTTTCTCACACGCTCCTCCTCCCTCATAGGAGTCCTCCTAGAGATTCTGCTGATTATCACAGTCTGAGAACGCTCCTGAACCGTCAACTCTAGACCTACTCTAGCAGCTGCAGCACAGAACGATGGCACACCCGGAACGATCTCATACGGCACTCCCCTCTCTCGTAGCCTCTTTATGACACCCCACAGGCCACCATAGATGGTAGGGCAGCCATCATGGAACCAGGCAGTGAGCTTACCTCTTCTATACCCCTCCTCGAGAACATTAGCTATCTCCTCCTCGCTCATCTCTGCAGTATTGTAGATCTCTCTCGCGTTCTCTTTTATGAGCTTCACAAGCTTTGGACTCAGTAGTGAGCCCGTGTAGAGCGCTACCTCGACCTTCCTAACTATTGCATATGCTTTAAGTGTTATGAGTGAGACGTCTCCTGGCCCTAGTCCAACAATGTACACTCTATCTCTTCTTACAGCTATGTCGAGTGTGTCCATATGTAGACGTCTGAAACAAGTTAATAAGACTTCCTCTCCATATATCTCGGCCGAGGGGGTAGAACTGAGAAGAGAAAAATTATCTAGAAGATGTTTCGAAGTTGAAGAGTCAACCATAAGAGACATACTTAAGGTCCTCTCTAGGAAAGATGTCATATCGTTTGCTGGAGGGATACCTGATCCAGACACGTTTCCTCATGAGGATATCGAGAGAGCATTTAGCAAATGCATGCGAGAGAACTGGAGAAAGGCCCTACAGTACACTGAGAGTCAGGGCGTCAGAGAGCTTAGAGAGGAGATAGCACGCTTCATGCAGAGGCTAGATAGGGGGTCCCCAGATCCTGATAACGTGATCGTGACCTCGGGAAGCCAGGAGGCGCTCTACATACTCTCCATGACTCTGCTGGATCCTGGCGATGTCGTGATAGTTGAGAGGCCTACGTATCTAGCAATGTTGCAGGTCCTCAAGTCCATGAGCGCGAAAATCATCGACGTAGAGTTGAAGGATGATGGAATAGATGTCGAGGCTCTCGATACTGTAGTGAAGAAACTTGAGAGAGAGGGAGAGAACGTGAAGATGATATACGTGGTCCCGACATGCCAGAACCCTACCGGGATAACTATGAGCATCGATAAGAGAAAGCAGCTCATAGAGATAGCAGAGAAGCATGACCTATATATAGTAGAGGACGACCCATACAGCTACTACCTCTACGACAATGTTGAGAACCTGGAGCCACTATATAAGCTATGTCCTGAAAGAGTCATATACTGCTCAACATTTAGCAAGATATTGGTACCAGGATTCAGAGTAGGCTGGATAGTGGCCCCAGAGGACCTTGTCTCACATATAGTAAAAATGAAACAGATAGTTAGCCTCCAGACCACAACAGTGACACAGTACGTTCTTGCAGAGCTTCTTAAAGACGGAATCATAGAGAGAAGACTTCCAGAGCTCTCTCAGCGTTATCGGAAGAAGAGAGATGCAATGCTTGAGGCACTAGAGACATACATGCCAAGCCACGTGACGTGGACTAGACCTGTTGGCGGAATGTTCGTGTGGGTTAAAGCCAGACCTGACATAGACACTACTAGGCTTCTCAACATAGCTATAGAGAAGTACGGTGTCGCTTACGTTCCTGGAGAAGCGTTCTACGCAACAAATCCTCAGAGAAACACTATGAGGCTAAACTTCACATACCCATCAGCACGAGATATATTCGAAGGAGTAAAGAGACTTGGCGAGATGCTTAAGGAAGTATAATGAGACTCATAGTGACGTTAGAGCCATATGCAAGGAAAGTGAACATGAGCAGAGTAGTCGAGGACTTGAATCTGCTTGGACTCGATATAGAGATTGATAGAGACCTCTCTAGAGAGGGAGAGCTGATCATAAACGTGAACAGCTTTAACAATATTGAGGAGATTTCAAGATATCTGAGAAACATAGAGTACATATGCCACATAATCGAGCTGAAGCAGGTTCTCGATAGAGACTCTCTCGAGAGCACGCTGAGAGACCTTGTAGATTCCTGTGGTAAGATACTTGAAGAGCATCTGGGCCCAAGTATGAAGTTTAAAATAATCTGTAAAAGAGTTGATAAGAAGTTTCCACTAACAAGTGTTGAAGTATGTAAGACTGTTGGAAACATGTTAGAGAAACTTGGATACAATGTTGATCTATATAATCCAGACCTATACATATATGTTGAGATACGTGAGAAGGTAATACTTGTGGGCTGGTCTCCTAGACACGTCTACCATAAACAGAGAGAGATCGTTCCTATGTCTATTGTAAGAAATGTTGTGGCAATAGTTCTGGAGCCGCTCACAATCTACGAGTACATGGATCTTCTCCAGCTCTCTAGAGCGCTAGGCATAGAATTATGGATAATAGATATAAGAGGAAGATCAAGAAGAATGATAGAGGATGCGTGTCGAAAACTGAAGATAAGTGTACCGGAGAACGTTAAGGTGGTTAAGATGAACGATTTGAAAGCAATGAACGACGTTGTTCTAATAGTTCTATCACAGTACTCCTCTAGAGGAGAGACATATCTCAGAGACATATGTAGAGAGCTTCTATCACGTAGACATAGGGTTGGTCTAGTGGTTGGAAACGAGATAGATGATGTTCCGCTAGAATTGAGAGATAATGCAATGTGTGAGGTCAGGCTAGGGGCCATGACAGGCCAAGCAATGAGAAGTGCTACGGCAATAGCATATGCTCTAGGAGTCATATTTAACATGTTCACGATAAGAGAGAATGTGTAGCATATGACTCTCATTATACCGAGCATAGACATATCTAGAGGACTAGCTGTAAAGAGAGTGCAAGGTGTCGAGGGTACAGAGATAGTTAGGATAGATCCTATGAAGATTTTAGAAGACATAATTAAATATGTCGGAAAGATAAGGAGAATACACATTGTAGATCTTGACGGTGCAAAGGAGGGGAAACCTATGAACAGGGATATCATAATCAAGCTCGTGAGAGAGGCTGTAAAGAATGGTCTTGAGGTTGAGGTTGGTGGAGGTATAAGAGATCTTGAGCACGCATTAACATATGTTAGAGAGGGGGCAGATATCGTTCTAGGGTCTCTAATATTTAAGAACCCCGACAAAGCTAGGACGATAATTAAAGAAGTTGGGACAGATAGGGTATTTGTGTCCGTCGACATCAAGCATGGTAGAATAGCAGTGTCTGGATGGACGGAGACCGTAGATGTAGACCCTATCGATGTGCTCTCTAGCTCTGACATAATGAACGTGATATATACCTGCATCGATGTAGAAGGCAGAATGACAGGACCTACAGTGGATAGAAGCCTAGTGAGAAGCTTGAGAGAGCGATTAAACTTGAGAAACCTCTTCTATGCTGGAGGTGTGAGAAATAGAGACGATGTCGAAATGTTAGAAAGAGAAGGATTCAATGGTGTCATAATAGGAATGGCAATGTATGTTAAGGGTCTCAGCCACTTTGTAGAACATGTCTAGGATAGGCCTCGTCGAGAGAAAAACAGGAGAGACCCATATTAAGGTAAAGATCAACCTAGATGAGCAAGGACCCGTATCTATAGTCACACCAGTCAAGTTTCTCAACCACATGCTCGAGACGTTCGGATTCTATAGCAGAGTGAGTCTCGAGGTGATGGCCGAAGAGTTGAAAGCATGTGGAGACGATCATCATATTGTAGAGGACGTAGCTATCTGTCTAGGAAAGGCTATAGATGAGGCATTAGGAGATAGATCGCGTATAAATAGGTTTGGATGGTCGATAATACCTATGGATGATGCATTATGTTTAACATCGATTGACCTTGGTACAAGAACCTTTTTCAGAATGAACTATAGATTTAGAAGAGAGAGAATTGGAGATCTATCGACGGAGAACATAATACACTTCCTATACTCTCTAACGTCAAATATGAGAGCAACCGTACATGTTAGAGTACTAGACGGACTAAACGAGCACCATATATGCGAAGCAATATTCAAATCACTAGGCATATCCTTCCACGTTGCTTCTCGGATCGCTGAGAAAACGTTAAGCGTAAAAGGGACTCTATGATGTTATGTGTAGGTCAATCTCGTGAAGAGAATTATAGCCATTACCATGATAGTGGCAACACTAGCATCGGTAATATTGATATTATTTTCGAAAAATAGTAATGGAACTATAATATCAGTATTTACGGATCACCTGAGAGAGGAGACGTACTCGATGCTTCTTATAGAGGCAGGATTTAAAATATTTTACGAGCCCATGATAGATATTGCTAGAAAGTTCACTGTATATCACATGTATGTTACCTGGCCTTTAGTGCCATTTGATAGGCCTATAGGATGTGCGCTCCTGTTCCTTCCTTTCGCATATGCTGAGGATGTTCTCAAGGTATCTAGCGTTATCGTACATAAGCTTGAGATAATCTTTCTAATAATTCTCGCCGGCTCAGGACTCTACATAATATTTGACCATCTGAGTGATATCAAGGTTTCGAAGATCGTGATCGTTATTCTAGTACTGTCCTTAGTACCCTACGTGTTATTCTGGGCAATGAATGGAATATATGACGCTGCTGCTATACTCCCCGTAGCATTATCGCTCTACGAGCTGAAGAAAGGCAAGGTAGCTAGCTCACTTGTGCTCTTGTCTTTAGCGATGTTTCTCCATTATAGGGCAATCATATATGCTCCTCTGCTCCTATATCTGTACCTTCTAGTGATAGGCAGGGGCATGGAAGCTCGAGGGCTTACGGCTCTGACAGTCTCTTCCTCACTTGTAGGAGTTACGGCATATACTGGATATCTAACGTTTATAAGGTTTCCATACGATGACGCAATCTACAGGATGATGACTAGCTCAAACGTGCTCTCGAATCCTCTTAACGTTATATCTCCCTGTTATTCTATCCTCACGCCCTTCATAGCTGTTACCATAGTTGCTCTATGTGTTCTCTACAGCTTTTCTATGCCTAGAGACTTTGTACTTACTACATCATGTATGATGACTTACCTGATGCTGATAATGTTTCACCCTCTCTATCAGTTCTGGTATCCTATACTGTCAATTCCTCTCATAATGATACCTGAGAATCCTAGGAGCGTTGAGACTGTCTCAATATGGATTCTAACGATCAATATAATGATACTGTGCTGGTTCATACTTACATTAATGAGAGGACCATTACTAGATTATGTACAGCTGTTCAAGAACAGCATCAGCGTGTAGTCTCTATAGTAGAAAGCTCTAAATTGAAGGTCTAGAAGCCTTCTCTGTGGGTAAGGTAGTTGAGAAGCTTAGAAGCGTGAGGGACAGTTATGAGAAATTGATAGATTTTCTAGAGACTCACGATAAAGATAGAACGTTCAAGTTCCAGAACCAGAGACTCAGAGATGAGTTTCAGAAACTCTTCGACAACTTTAGAGAGGCCGTAGTAGACGCCGTGTGTGGATCTCAGATAAGAGAAGCAGAGACTTGGAGAGACGTTCTCCTTCATGCGGCAAGAGACGTCATAAGGAGGTTCGGTCTCGTTGATGTAATATTCTCTAAAGAGCTCTCAAGCTTCATTAGGGACCCCAAGAGACATCTTATGAAGAAGATCTTCCTCTATGTTCATGACCTCCTCAGAGGTAGGGTCAGCTTTGAGGATTTCGCGAGCACAGCCTACTCTGCCATTGTTACATCGCTCAGAACAAATATGAGAACAATTTATCAAGATTGGGTATTTCTCTCCATTCTCTCTCTTCTACATGAACATGGTTTCAGGATAATATATCCAGAGCTGGGCGTGATATCTCTAGAGAGACATAGCAGACAGAAGCTAGGATACATACCGCCCAATGTTGTACTCAGAAAAACATTCATGCATATAAGCTTCTTTATAGAGGCCCCAAGACCAATAACATGGGAGGACACCCATGATCTCTCTAGAATATGGAGCCTCTACACCGCCCTTAGACCTGACATGCTTGTGTATGGTGATGCCATATTTAACATAATAGACCTCGAGAAAAGCCCGCCCATAATTAGGCCTCACATAATAATTGAGTGCAAGGAGCTCTCTGACTGGTATCTAAGGGTCAGATATATTAGAGGGCCGTTGGCAAAGCCTCTCTCAGCTGAGGAGTGGAGAAGTAAGTGGCTAGTAGGTCTCCGTCAAGGTCTTGCTGATATTCTAGGTATAGAGGTGAAGAAAGTTGACACAATGATGGAAGAGAAGAGGAGCATAAGGCTAAAGGATGAGCAGATAGTTCAACTGTATAAGGCAGTATACAAACCTGATAAGATGATAGTTATATCAAGATGCGAGACTCCTGAGACTGTGAAAAGCAGACTTGAAGAACAAGGTATCATTGTTATAGATAGAGTAGAATTCTGTAGAGATAGATTGAGACCGGTCATAGACATGATGATACAGATATCTGAGAAATATAGTAGAGAAAGATATCAGGAGGATACTAATATACTGTCTATAGTTGAGGCATTACTAAGTCGAAGGGTTGGGAAGACGCTACCTAGAGAGCTGGTGTATAAGGTGATAGTTGAGTTTCTTATGAAAAATATCGATGAGCTTATGAGGGAGCTAGAGAAGAGTAGTAACGTTACTTCTTAGCGTACTGTTCTACTAGTCTGTCTATCTCACTGCTTAGCTGGTTATAGAACTCCTTGAGCTTGTCGATCTCCTTCTCTGTGACCTCCATTCTGAGTCTTGGTAGTCTCCTGGATAGCTCTAGCTCTCTTATTGCTTGTGCAGGTACTCCACGCTTGACTGCTTCTAGTCCTCTTCTCCAGTATACCTCTATGAGTATCTTCATTAGCCAGTACGTCTTGAGTGGTGGTGATCTACAGTCTATTGGGTGGAATGCGTCCTGCTTTAGGAATCCTTCTCTTATCATGTATGCTGTGTTCAGTATATGTCTCTCGTACTCGCTCAGGGCTTCTGTTCCTAGGATCCTGACGATCTCCATGAGCTCTGCCTCCTTTACTAGTAGCTCCATCATCTGGTCTCTAAGCTGTCTCCAGTCTGATCCAATGTTCTTGTGCCACCATTCCTGTACTGTGTCTATATACTTTGAGAATGCTTGTAGCCAGTCGAATGCTGGGTAGTGTCTCTGTGCTGCTATTCTTGCTGATAGTGGCCAGAAGCAGGATACGAATCTTATGGTGTTGCTTGTCACGGGCTCTGTGAAGTCTCCTCCTGGTGGTGATACTGATGCTGCTATTGTGACGGAGCCTACTCTGCCTTCCTTTCCTATTAGGACACATCTTCCAGCTCTCTCGTAGAACTCTGCGATTCTTGTTGGGAGGTAGGCTGGGTATCCCTCTTCTGAGGGCATCTCTCCTATTCTTAGTGCTACCTCTCTCATCGCCTCAGCCCACCTGCTTGTTGAGTCTGCTAGTAGTAGGACGTCATATCCCATGTCTCTATAGTACTCCGATATTGTTATTCCCATGTAGATCGAGGCCTCTCTAGCAGCTACGGGCATGTTAGACGTGTTTACGATGATTGCTGTACGCTCCATGAGTGGTCTACCGCTGTCTGGGTCCGTCAGCTTTAGTAGACTGTGTAGTGCGTCTGCTGCCTCGTTTCCACGTTCTCCACATAGGACTGGGAAGCATATTCTTGCTGTTGAGTACTTCATGAGGCTCTGGATTGTGACGGTCTTCCCTGTTCCGAAGGGTCCTGGAATGCATGCTGTTCCTCCCTTAGCTATTGGGAACAGTGTGTCCAGGATTCTTATGTTTGTCAGGAATGGCTCTACTGGTGGTAACTTCTCGACGAAGGGTCTGGGTCTTCTTACAGGCCACTTGTGCCACATCTTGACCTTTATTGTGCCCTCCTTGGTCTCTATCTCTGCTATGACATCATCTATCGTGTAGTCTCCCTCTGGAGCAATGTACTTGACCTTTCCTGGCCTGTTCTCTGGAAGTGGTGGATACATTATTCTGTGCTCTATTAGCTGCGTCTCCTGTACTGTTCCAAGTATGTCTCCCGGCTGTACCTCGTCTCCCTGTTTTATCTTTGGCACGAAGTGCCACTTCTTCTTGAAGTCGAGTGGTGGCGCCTTGTCGTATCCTATTCCTCTAGCTATGAATGGGTTCCCAGTTGACTCATATATCAGCTTCAGTGGTCTCTGCACTCCGTCGTAGACCGTTCCGAGGATTCCTGGGCCGAGCCAGGCGCAGAGTGGCTCTCCTGATCCTCTAACAGGCTCTCCCGGCTTTATTCCTGTAGTGTCCTCATAGACCTGTACGAACGCTATCTCTCCCTGAATGCGTACGACCTCTCCGAATAGTCCAAGCTCTCCCACGAAGACGAGCTCATACATCTTGGCGCCGGGAAGCTCTGCTTTAACTACTGGTCCGCTAATCCAGATTATCTTTCCTTTTGTTCCCTCTGCCATAATTATGACACCCTTACTGCTAATCCCTTTATCTTCTCCCTTAATAAGCTTAATCTTGTCCCGAGAGTGAGGTCTAGAGCAACTTTGCCGTCTACTGACGCAGCCTTGATACCGTAAAGCTCCTCGGGAACCGTCTCGAGGACCAGCTTGAGCTTGAGCTCTGATGCTGCTGCCTCAACTATGTCTCTATCACTCTGGCTACACTTAACCACGAGCTCGTCAGATCCTATGTAGTATCGTGCTGTGCTGAGACAGGCCTTTATGTACTCTCTATACTTGTCTGTTCCCTTGAGCTGCTTCACCTTCTCGATAACGGCATCTATGACCTTGTTGACGAAGTTCTCCATGAACTCCAGTCTCTTTCTCTCTATCTCCATCATCGTGTTGTAGAGCCTGAACTCTCTCTCCAGCCTTATCTCCTTCTCTAGCTCGTCTATGGCTGACGCATGCTTGTCTATCACCGACTTAGCGGCCTCATAGAGCTCGGTCTCTGCGCGAAGTCTGAGGTTCTCTCTCCATGAATTTATCTCCTCTGTAAGCTTAGATACTACTCCCTCTACGAGCTTACGTACAACTTCAGAAGCCTGAGACATGTACCTCCATACTAGTCTGTTAATTCATTTTAAATATATTACCTAACCTAGACTAGGAATGACGACCAGATTATTAACCATAGATGAGGAACAAATCACAAAAATAGGGAAAGAACTTCAGAAAATACATATCGAGGAGGATCCCTTCACAGACCCGAGATACTACCCGCCTCTAGAAGACGATTATGAGCATGTAGTATCATACTTCTTCACAATGGTCGCGATAGACCATAGAACAAGCATATTTAAAGAATATAGAGCAAAAATAGGAGAAGAAGAATATAGAGGAGCAGACCTACTGTGGAGACTAGGAATAGAAATGTATGAGAGAGACCCCGAATTCTTTCTACCACAGAACCTAGCCAAGATGACTCTAGACACAGTACGAAAATGGTTAACAATAGACAGAACAGAGATATGGGATCCAGGAACAAGAGCACTGCTCCTCCAAGACCTAGGAAAGAAGACAGTAATATACTATAACTCGAAGTTCACGAACATACTTAAAAAATCTCAAGGAAAGATAAGAGGAGAAAACAGCATAACAACACTATTAAAACACTACAGAGCATATGAGGACCCCGTAGAGAAGAAGACGTTCCTACTAATAAAATTTCTAACAAGAAGAAAACTAATACAGATAAAAGACCCAGAAAACCTGGAACTACCAATAGATAACCACCTAACAAGAATAGCAATAAGAACAGGAATAGTAGAACCATCACAAGAACTAGAAAAACTAATACAGAAAGAAGTAGAACTAGACAGAGAGACAGACATAGAGATAAGACTCACAATAAGACAAGCATGGAAAAAACTAACACAAGAAACAGGAATAGAACCAACAAAACTAGACGACTACCTCTGGAACCACGGAAGAAAAACATGCACACCAGAAAACCCAAAATGCAACAAATGCCCACTAAAAAACACATGCAAAGCAAACCAAACAGAAAAATACCTAAAAGAACACAAACACCAACTAACCTGGTACTACTAAACCACGAGCCACCAAAAACCTCTCCAACTTAAACCTCCTATCAACATGAAACAAAAACCCAACAACACGCCCAAGAAACCTCAAAGACCTACCACCAAGCCTAAAATAAACCTTACA